>NZ_WHJC01000115.1 GCF_009295725.1 Clostridium tarantellae | reverse complement strand
TTTCTCGTTTAAATACCTCCAATAAAACTATTGTTGATGCTATTAATGAAATTAAAGCTACTACCGATTCAATCAATACTTCTAGCATTGCCAATTTAGTTGAAAATAAGGTTGATAAATCAGCTTTCGGTGATATTTCTCGTTTAAATACCTCCAATAAAACTATCGTTGATGCTATTAATGAAATTAAAGCTACTACCGATTCAATCAATACTTCTAGCATTGCCAATTTAGTTGAAAATAAGGTTGATAAATCAGCTTTTGGTGATATTGATCTTTTAAATACTTCCAATAAAACTATCGTTGATGCTATTAATGAAATTAAAGCTACTACCGATTCAATCAACACTTCTAGCATTGCTAATTTAGCTGAAAACAAGGTTGATAAATCAATTATCGGTAACACTAGTGGTTTATTTACTACTAATAAAACTATTGTTCCTGCTATTAATGAACTTAAAGATTTTTTCGATAATATGGTAGATCAAAATGCTAATTTATATAGCAGTAATTTTTTCATTAATAGAACACTTCAAGATAAAGTTGATAAATCAACTTTTGGTGATGTTACTCGTTTAAATACTTCTAATAAAACTATTGTTGATGCCATTAATGAAATTAAAGCTACTACTGATTCAATCAATACTTCTAGTATTGCTAATTTAGTTGAAAATAAGGTTGATAAATCAGCTTTTGGTGATATTGCTCTTTTAAATACCTCTAATAAAACTATAGTTGATGCCATTAATGAAATTAAAGCTACTACCGATTCAATCAATACTTCTAGTATTGCTAATTTAGTTGAAAATAAGGTTGATAAATCAGCTTTTGGTGATATTGCTCTTTTAAATACTTCTAATAAAACTATTGTTGATGCCATTAATGAAATTAAAGCTACTACTGATTCAATCAATACTTCTAGTATTGCTAATTTGGATGAAAATAAGGTTGATAAATCAACTATTGGAAATACTAGTAGTTTATTTACTACTAGCAAAACTATTGTTCCTGCTATTAATGAAATTAAAGATTCTTTAGAGAATATGGTAGACCAAAACGCTAATTTATATAGTAGTAATTTTTTCATTAATAGAACACTTCAAAATAAAGTTGATAAATCTATTATTGGAGATACTAATAATTTAAATACTACTAATAAAACTATCGTTGATGCTATTAATGAACTTAAATCTGAATTTAATTCATTAAACCAACCATTTTCAATTTCTACAACTAGTTCACAACCAAATGTTAACTTTATTAATTCTTATTGGTCTGGAAGTACTATGAGTTGCTTAGGTGATGATTTATTTGTTGATTTTTCTTCTTATGAATTTTCTGATATTGAAAATAAATTAATAGATCAACTTAAATTTATTTTAAATTTAAGTTCTATTGAAAATTATAGCAAACTTGGATCTACAATTTGTACTAAGTCAGATGATCCTACTTGGAATGAAGAAAAATATCCTATGTGCTTAAATTATAAATCAATGGATGATAATGCCGAAATAATTTGTTGTTTAGGTGGACTAAATGATTTCTTAGAAAATTTACCTTTAGGTGATTTTAATAGTAAAAATACTGATACTTTTTATGGAGCCCTTCATAGCTTGTATTTAGGGTTAGTAAAGAAATATCCTAATAAAGCATTATTTATTATTACTTGTTTTCCAATATTAAACCAAGTTAATAAAAATGGTATATCATTATTACAATGGACAAATGCTCAAAAAGAAGTTGCTGAATATTATTCTATTCCTGTATTAGACTTATTTAAGAATAGTGGAATTAATCCTATAATACCTGAGCAAAGAAAAATTTTAATGCCTGATGGACTTCATTATAATCAAAAAGGAATAGATATTTTATCAAGAAAAATAAGTAAATTTATAAATCATATTTTATAAATCATATTATTATTAGTTAAAAGTCATGATTGTTATAAAATCATGACTTTTTAATATGTTCAAATAAAAAAATAATTAGCTTAAGTTACCCAACCTTAAACTAATTATTTTTCTTTCCCTTACATTTAACATTTACTATTTATTTCTTCTAATGAAATTCATTATATTTTTAATTTAACTCCTTAATGTATTAAGATTATAAAAGACTCGAATATTTTAGTCTTTTATTAATTACAAAACTTAATATTTCTATAATTTAAATATTTATATTTTCCGTTCTATTAAAACACCAAATAACCCCTCATTTATATTTCTTGTTTTAATACTTCTAAACAATTTATATATAAGCCTTCTGTTATCCTTTACATTAAGTATTTTACATTTTACACTATTTACTAATAAACTTCAAGCATTTTATTGTAATTTATTATTATTTTTTATATTTTTTTAGCATATTGTTATTTTTATCTTTATTATACAAATTATTTAATAAATATTTATTGTTTTATTAAATAAACTTCTAAAATACATCTTTATATTTAAAAGTCTATGTAAAATTTTGTCTTATATCATTTAATATATTATAAAAAAGTCCTGATATTTAAATCACGACTTTTTTATAATGTAATTTTTATATAGTTAACTATTAACCTAATAAGGATCTTATCATTGAAACTAATGTTGATTTAGAAGATTTCTTAGTTCTTCCATTTACAGAAATTGGTCTTGATTTTAAATTATCATTAGATACTGCTACTATTTTAAATCCATATAAGGTGTTAGCCTTTAACTCTTTAGCTTTATAAGTTGTTTCTGTTCCTGGTATTGTTTCAAGCTGAATACCATCTTTATAAATAATATATTCTTTTACTGGTATATTATCTGGTGCTTGCCAATTTAATGATATTGTACTATCAGTAGATTCAGAAATTATTAAATCACTTGGTTTATTAGGCTTTACTCCTGTTACTGGAGGATTTACAGCCTCTTCAACAACTATTGATTTTTCAGCACCATGGATTTCAAATATTTCACCTTCATCATTTCCAATAGTTACATTACTTGCAGATATTAAACTATCTACAGCTTTTGTTTTTGATTCTAATAAAACATTTATAAAATCTAAATCCTTCGGTAATTCAGTACCACTTAATGATGCAACTAATACCCTTATTTCACCTTCAACAACTTCTTTGCTATTTACATATATACCATCCATACTTGAATTAGCTTCTTTAAAATCAAATACAGCTGGATCATATTTTATAGTATAATCAGCAGCATATGCATTTACTTCTTCTTTAACTTCTGTTAATCCTAACCCAATACTAAGCACTTCTCCAGCTTTAATTTTATCTGGTATATTTAATTTAACTTTACCATTTGACTCTTCCACTGGTGGCTTTTCTAATTTTCCTGCCAGTGTATTAATTTCATAAATTTTTGATGATTTAGCATTTTCATCCCAAGATATTTTTATATCTAATATTTTATTAGAATTACCTGAATCAACTAAAGATTGAAGATTTATATTGTTAAACGCCTTATCTAAAACACCAACATCTAACCATTTATTATCAACTGTTCTAACACTAACTTTACCATTTGATATAACTTCATCATCTTGTAATATATGAATATTTTTTAGTTCTTTTATATCTGTTAATTTATAAATTATTGAATCTTCTGCTTCAATATCTCTTTCAGATTGAAAAGCTGTATCCATTCTTCCATCTGCAATTTTATTGATTTCACCAGGTATAGTTGATTCAATAGATGAAACTTCATCTTTCTTAACAGTTTCATTAAAAGTTATTTCAAAAACCTTAGTCCACATATTACTAGGTGCTGTCATTCTAGTTCTTATATATCTATACTTATTACCTTTAGCATCAGCCGTAATCACATTAAAATCAGCTTTTGTATCAGCAGTAACATCTATTCTTGATTCTTGTACTTGAGGTGTCAATGAAAAATCTTTTATTGTTGTCCAATTTTCTCCATCTGATGATACCTCTATTAATCCTGATCTTATATAGTCACTATTGTGAGAATATATATTTACATCATGAAGTTCTATTGGAGCACCTAAATCTACTTCATAATAGTCACCTACTTTTTGTTCTTTTGTCCATAAATAAGTGTTAAAATTTCCATCTGTTAAATTTTCAACTTTTCCTTCATATATCTTAGCATTAGTTGAAGCTATTTTATTTACTTCTATATCTCTCATAGCTTCAAACTTAGATAAATTTCCAATTACAACCTCTTCACTATTATTTAATACTCTTACATATTTAGCTACAAAATTTTCTGTTGCTATTAACTCTCCATTATTAATAGTAGTTTCTAAATCTGTCCACTCTATACCATTAATAGAATATTGTAATTTCAATGTTGACAATTCACCTGTAAAAGCTAAATTTACTTCATTAATATTTGCAAGTTTTTTTAACTCAATACCTAAATAACTTTTAGGTGCTATTTCTAAATCTGTTATTTGTGGATAAGCTATACTTCCTGTTTGAGAATCTACTATTACTTCTAAATTATTTATACTTTCAATATTAGTGAATATTTTATCTCCAGAATTTTTATTTACAGTAAATTCTCTAATAGCAGTCCATAAATCTGGCTTTCCTCCAGGTATTCCCGCATAAGTTGCTCTATACCTAATATATCTAGCCTCTATATTTAAATTTTCCTCAGAAATCTTAGTTTCTGTTCTTTCTTCACCTATAGCTGTCCAAGTTTCTCCATCTATTGAATATTCTAATATTCCTTTATGGAATCTATCATGATCGTCATCATTTCTTCCTTGGATTATAGTAATATCTTTTATTGGAATTACTTTACCTAAATCCACTCCGTAGTAATCTCCAACTTCCTGTAGAGCTTGAGAATACCAATAACTTTCTTCATCTCCATCTAACATATTATCTATGCTACCTTTATCTTTTAATGAAGTATATGGTTTAACTTTATAAACACTATCGTCATCTTTATAAACTTCATTTATATAAAGACCTTCAACATCTTTAAACATACTTTTTACAAATGGAGTTAATTTTTGTGATGACACAGTTATTCCACTTTTCTTTAGAACTTCTCTATTATGCTTGTCTATTCTAGCCATTTCATCTAATGCCTTTTTAGCCTCAAGATAATTATTCCACCAAATATCATACTCTCCCTCTTGAAGAGCTATAACAGCTTTCACTGTACTTTCTCCTGCTATTCCAAGCTGCTCAAATGACTGTAACCATTGCTCTGCTTCATTAACTAATGTTTTATTTGAACAATTTTTTATTATGTTACTTCCTGCTTTTTTTATAGCTTGAAATTCTTGAATTAGCCTTTCTCCATCATCTACTACTGATTCATTATTAGATAATTTATTTTTAAAACTATCTAATGTTGAAGCAATATGTTCAGATTCTTTTCTTCTATATCTTGGACCTGGATCAGTGTTATGAGTTGAAAATACTTTAAAATCTTCAGCTACTTCTGGTACTAAAGTTTCTATGGCATTGTGCCAGCTTTGTTCTGAATTGTATGCATCAGTATTCCATGTATGATTTGCCACACTAAATAACGCAAACTTTGATGCTTCTGCTTGATTCATTGGATTTGATGTAAACCCCCCAGCATTACTCATATTAGGATTTAATCCATAACTTGATCCTAATAATAGTTTGTCTCTACAATAGTCATTAACAGGAAAGTTCCACCATACATAAGCTTCTCTATTTATCCTTTTATTTACCCAATCTAAGGTTTCATAATCCATATCTGACATTACATCATTTCCAGTCCACATTACTTGAATGCTTGGATCTAATTCATCTCCTAATATATCTAAATAAGTTCCTGGGTTTTTATTTGCCCAAGATTTATTATATTCTGTTGGACAAAGTATTAATGGGGCAACATCTCCTTTTACTTTTATGAAGTCTTCATTTAACTTATTCAAAAGCCATGCTTGATTTCCAGCTTGAGCTTGTGGACTATTTCCTCCTATATCATCAAAAAATACAGCAAATCCTCGTACTCCTAAGTCATACATTTGTTCAAACTTATCTAATAATGTATTGTAATCTTCATCATTAAAATTAATATCTCCACCTGGATGAACTGCCCATACAAAATCCACTTTATTTTCAGTAGCCTTTGTAGCTAATTCAGCTATTTTTTGTGCCTCTGCTTGTGGATATGGTTCTCTCCATTTACCTCTATGGTATGGATCATCTTTAGGACCATATATATAAGTGTTCATTTTATTATCTCCACTCATTTCTAAAAGTCCTAATCTATTTTCATGTGTCCAAGGATCACCATAAAAACCTTCAACTATCCCTCTAAAACTTACTTCTGGATAGTCTTCCACATCAACTTCTGGAACTCCAATATTAGTTCCATCTAATTGAATTATTTGCTCTAAAGTTCTTGCTCCATAGTATGTTCCATCTTCATCTTTACCAGCTATAACAATAACTCCAGACTCTTTTCCTTGAATATCATTTGATGTGTATAAAGTATAACCCTCATCATTACTAAATGCAGCTTCTGAATTTATATCTGGTAATGCAGTAATTGTATTTTCAATTACTACATCAACACTTTCTCCAGTTGCTTCACCTAATATAATAACTGTATTATTATAGTTAACATCCTCTTCTTTATTTACTAAATTTACTTTAACATTGTTAGTTTCTAATAAATTTTTAAGAAATTTAACTGCTTGAAAATCAGCAGTATCAGAACCAACCAATTCTACTGTATCTGTTAAAGTAAATCCTTCTCCAATTTCATTTAAATCTTGTACTACCGGATTAATTTTGTTTAAATCTACTTTATAGCTTTTCCCTTCAGCATTTACTGTTATATTAGATATAGGTATAATACCCATTATTAAACATGAACTTAACATAGAAGTTATAAATTTTTTTGACTTCTTTAACATAACCTTCCCCTACCTTACATAAAATATATTAATAAGTATTCCTTAAAATCAAATTGAACATAGGTTAGGCTTTTACATCTAACCTATGTTCTTAATTAAAGGGATAAATTGTTATTACAGGGCTTATTAACTATTTTATAAACTTTTAAATTATCATCATTATCAACATACTAAAATTTAAAATATATATTATTAACACCTCTAATTTAGCTAAATTAGCTTTTATTTAATTCTTAGGTGAAAATATATATTGAACCAACTACGTTTATGTCTTAAATTAATATATATCTAATATTAAGTATGTTTCTTTTAAACCTTTATTAATAATTTGCTAAAAAAGCAATTACATTTCTCTTTTATTTTATTTTATAGCTTATAAAACTTTCTTAACTCTTTTAGATATACATATATTTAAACCTATTAATGTCATCATGAAAAAAGCTTTTTAAATTTTGTTTTCTACCACTTTCTATAAAATCGACCTCCTTTTATACTTACTAGAAACATGAACTAGATACTTTATAAGTCTTTTAAACTAAAGAGCACTCTCCTATTTTTATTTGCTTCTAAGTAAATATTAAAAAAATTTTCATTTTAAACTTTATGCACATCCTTTCTTAAAATTAAACTATATATTAAATTGATTTTTGCAAATTTTAAATTTTTCAAATTGGGAAAGTTAAAATAATTTCCATTATTTTACTTAATTTTATAATATTACCATTTAATTTTCAAGAACTTTTTATAATAAAAAAAACTTTTATGATTAATTTAATTAATTAACCATAAAAGTTTTTTCTTCTAAGATTTATTTAATTTTATTCCAAGAAATTTTTAACATTGTTTTCCATGTTAAAGCTATTAATAAAATCATAATTACTAATAAAATATATACTCCTATTTCACCCATAGTTGAAAGTAATATATAATGTGCAGTGCAACAAACCCCAGTTATTAACATAGCAAAAAACATAATACCTATATTACTTTTTCCTGCTTCAGTTGCTATTTTAGAAAAAGGTAATGCTTTTTGAGAAACTTTAAAGTATATAATCATATTTAAAATAATAGATAAAAACATAATTATAATATCAGGTAGTATTCTTATATTAAATATTAATATAAATAGTACACTTTGCACAAAAAATATTGGAATAATAAATTTTATAATATATGCTTTAAAGGCTGCTCTTACAGCTACTGATATATCTTTTATAGGACACACTTTGTAAATCCAAGCTCCTTTATAATTTGTAGAGCCCTCTATTAAAGTAATTCCTATTACAAAAAATAAACTTCCTAAATATAATATTAAATATAATTTTGTATTTGCCAATCCTTGAAGTCCTTCTTTTGAAAAAATAGGAAACAAAAATATAAAAGGAAAAATAAAACTTAGGGATAAATTAGGATATAATTTAAGTTTGAAATCTCTTTCAGTTTTCATAATGCTTAATGAAAATTTTAAAAAAGCTCTTTCATACTTATTTCTACAAATGTATTTTGATAACTTTTCTAATAAACTCTTTTTATTCTTAGTCTTATGACTGAAATTATTTAACTTTTGTAGGTTTCTTTCAAATGTAGGCATTAGCTTTATATATAGTAGTATTAATATTATAGGAGTTGCAATTGCTAATGCTGCTAATAATATCATTTCACCTCTAAAATCTCTATTTAAAATTATCTCATAAGGAGCTGCAAACCATATTGGTGGTAAAAATAAATGCCACCATTTTAAATTAAAAACAACTTTTAAATCAATAAGTGAAAATACTCTTCCTATTAATTGATATATTACAATCATTACAATTGATAATATTATTTGAACAAAATTTATTATATCCTTTAATTTTTCACCATCAAAAAATTTCAAAATTAATAAATATATAAAAGCTGTTAATGAAATTATTAATAAATTTATTAATATTATTTCTATTAGTGATATCACAAAAAATGTAATTCCCTTTGTTGCTACACTTATTAATAACATAGGTCCCATTAATGCTATACTTGTGTAAAACATATATATAGATACATGCATCACCTTAGCCATAGATAAAGTAATAGATTTTACAGGCTTGGTTAATATTATTCCTCTATCTCTTATATCTAATAAAACAGTTGAAAAGTCAGATATTAAAGTTGTAGACAACATAAACATAAACATTCCTGTTATTATTGACATTTGAAGCATATATGAATCTCCTATAAACATTACAGGAATCATAAATATTCCTATAATCGAATACATCCATAATGTAGTAAAAAATTTATTTTTATCTTTATCTTTATTTTGTCTGCTATTTTTAAATATTGTAGGAACTCTTCTTCCATCCATAGTAAACTTTACTTGAAGTATTTTTCTCATAATATCGTATTCTACACCAAATTTCTCAAATACTCCTTTGAATTTATCCATAAGCTTAAGTATTTTAAAATCCTTCATTAATTTTCATCCCCTTGTATAATAGATACAAATCTTTCTGCTAATTGTTTATGCTCATCAAAGCCTGTAATTTTATTAAATATTTCTTCTAAAGAACCCTCTTTTGATTTTTGCTTAAGCTCTTCAAAAGAACCATCTGCTTGTATTTGACCATTAGCAATTAAAACTATTCTATTACTTATTTTCTCAACTACATCCATTATATGAGATGAATAAAATATGGTTTTACCATTTTGAGCTAAAGATGATAATATTTCTTTTACCACCATAACGCTATTTGCATCTAATCCGCTTAAAGGCTCATCTAAAAATAATATATCTGGATTATGAATAAGACTTGATATTATTAAAATTTTTTGTTTCATTCCTTTAGAAAAAGAAGATATTCTTGAATTATATGCCTCTTGCATATTAAAAATTTCTAGAAGTTTTTTTATTTTATTTTCAACTATGTTTTCATCCATACCATATAATTCACCAATAAAAGTTAAATATTCTCTAGGAGTTAAACTATCGTAAATATCTGCAATCTCTGGAACATATCCTATATGTTTTTTGTATTTATAGCTATTATTAGTTAATTTTTCTCCTAATATTTCAACTTCACCGTCATATCCTTCAACTAATCCTAGCATTATTTTTACTGTTGTACTTTTTCCTGCTCCATTTGGTCCTATATATCCTATTATTTGTCCTTTGTAAACATCTAAATTTACTCCCTTTAGAACTTCTTTACTTCCATAATTCATTTTTAAATCTTTTAAACTTATTGCCACATCTAATTTTTCCATATAATTCTTCCCTTCACTGTTTTTACATAATTTTATCATTCTTATCAAATTAAATGTTTACAAAAATACTTCTTTTAAAATATAAAAAAGTAATATTCTAATA
>NZ_WHJC01000114.1 GCF_009295725.1 Clostridium tarantellae | reverse complement strand
AAGAATTTAATATTAAGAATTCTTATAAATAAACTAACATATAAGGAGAGATGAGGAATAATATTATGAAAATAAAGCATAGGGTATTAATAAATTTTTTCAGTTTTTGTTGTGTTTTTTTATTATTAGCAGAAGCAGTTTATGGAAATGATATAAAAGTAAAAGTATTTGATAAAGAATTAAAAGAAAAAAACGAATATATGGATATAAATTTAAATATACCACAAGTGAATATAGATAGTAATATAAGCTTTAAAGATAAAATAAATAAAAGTATTTATGATGATATAAAAAATTGGAAAAGAGATTTAGAGTATTTAGCTAAAAATGATAAAGAAGATTTTCAAAAATCTAATGCACCATGGATTCCTTTTATTTTAAATACTACTTATAATGAAGCATATAATAATAAGAATATTTTAAGTTTAGTAATAGATTATTATCAATATACTGGAGGTGCCCATGGATTAACTACAAGAATTTCTTATAATTTTTATTTAAATGAAGAGAAAAAATTAATGTTAAAAGATATATTTAAGGATAATTATGATTATAAAGACTTTATTGATAATTTTATAAAAAAAGAAATTGAAAAGTCACCAAAGGAATATTTTAATAATGGAAAAAAATTTACTGGAGTAAAAGAAAATACTGATTTTTATATTTCGGAAAAAGAATTAGTTGTATATTTTCAGTTATATGAAATTGCACCTTATTCATCTGGTATAAGAGAATTTAAAATTCCATATAAACTATTAAAAGATAATTTAAAGTATGAGTTAAAATAAATTTTATAAATTAAAAGGTGAGGTTGTTAAATACCTCATCTTTTAATTATAATTAGTAATAAAAGTAAAAAAATAGGTGGTGACAATTTTGCAAGAATTACAAGAGATTTTTAAAGAACAGAAAAGTTTTTTTGAAAGTGGACAAACATTAAATAAGGATTTTAGAATTGAAATTTTAAAAAATTTAAAAAACACAATCAAAAAAAATGAAGAAAATATATTAATAGCTTTAAATAAAGATTTAGGAAAATCTAATTTTGAAGCTTATATTACAGAAGTTTCAATGATTTACGAAGAAATTAATTTGCAAATAAAAAATATAAAAAAGTGGAGTAAAAGAAAAAAAGTAAAAAGTCCTTTAGTACAATTTCCTTCCAAAAGCTATATATATTCTGAACCTTATGGCATAGTTTTAATTATAGGACCCTTTAATTATCCATTTCAATTAATGATTTCTCCAATGATTGGTGCTATAGCAGCTGGAAATACCGTTTTAATAAAGCCCTCAGAAGCAACTTTAAATACTTGTAATGTAATAAAATTAATTATAAAAGAAGTTTTTTCAAGAGAATATGTAGCTTACATTAATCCAGAAAAAGGAAAGGGGGTTGTTGAAAATTTATTAAAATTAAACTTAGATTATATATTTTTTACTGGCAGTAAATTTGTTGGGAAAATAATAATGAAAGAAGCAGCAAAAAATTTAATTCCTGTGACTTTAGAATTAGGTGGAAAAAGTCCCTGTATTGTAAATGAAACTGCTAAAATTGAAATTGCAGCTAGAAGAATAATATGGGGAAAACTATTAAATTCAGGTCAAACTTGTGTAGCTCCAGATTACATATATGTTCATAAAAATATTAAGGATAAATTTTTAAAAGCTTTAGTAGATGAAATAAAAACACAATATGGTAATGTTGAAAAATCAAAATATTATCCGAGAATAGTAAATGAAAATTCATTAAGTAGAATAATATCTTATATTAATAAGGATAAAATTTATTTTGGAGGTAATTACATACAGGAAAAACTTTATATAGAACCTACTATATTAAAGGATATAACTTGGAATGATAAAATTATGCAACAAGAGATATTTGGACCAATTATACCTGTTTTGGATTTTAACAATATAGATGATGTTATAAAAGAAGTAAATAGTAAGTCGAAACCATTAGCTTTATATTACTTTGGTGAAGATAAAAATACAATTGATAAAGTTTTAAGTGAGACAAGTTCAGGAGGGGTAACTATAAATGATACAATAGTTCATGTTTCATCACCATATTTACCTTTTGGTGGAGTTGGACAAAGTGGATTAGGACAATATCATGGAAAAGCAAGTTTTGATTTATTTTCACATAAAAAAAGTGTTATGAAAAGAGGGACTTGGCTAGATTTAAAAATAAGATATGCACCTTTTAATAATAAACTAAAATTAATAAAAAAATTAATGAGGTAAAACAAAAAAAAGTTGTAATAAACTTATATAAATTACAAAAAATGTAGAAAGTTTAAAATCAGTGTAGTATAATTAACATATATGTGTATGTTTTAAAAAAATTTAAAATTATTATTTATTTTTTTATAATCTAACTTACTATGCCTGTTAAACAATAGATTCATATATACACATGTATATTTTAATTAGCACTATTATAAGTTAATTAATTGTACTTGTTTAAAAGTATGTAAAATATATATTTTACATACTTTTAATTTTAATTAAATTAATTTAAGTCAATTAATTAAGATAAATTACACTTACAGATATATAGACAAAAATATTGTTAAATTATACAATAAAGGAAATTAATTATAATTAGGGGGTTTATTATGAAATATAATTTTCCAGCAGGATTTTGGTGGGGAGCGGCAACATCAGGTCCACAATCAGAAGGGACTTTTAATAAATTACATAAAAATGTATTCGATTACTGGTTTGAGATATCACCTAAAACCTTTCACAATGAAATAGGTCCAAATATAGCATCAAATTTTTACAATAGTTATAAAGAAGATATTAGTATGATGCAAGAAATAGGGTTGAATTCTTTTAGAACGTCTATTCAGTGGACAAGATTAATAAAAGATTTTGAAAATGGTGAAGTATGTGAAGATGGGGTTAGATTTTATAATGAAGTTATAGATCAATGTGAAAAAAAAGGTCTTCATTTAATTATGAATTTACATCATTTTGATCTTCCAGTGGAATTATGTGAAAAATACGGAGGCTGGGAATCAAAGTACGTAGTAGATTTGTTTGTAAAATTTGCAGACAAATGTTTTGAACTGTTTGGTGATAGGGTAAAATATTGGGCTACATTTAATGAACCTATAGTTATAATAGAAGGTCAATATTTATATAAATGGCATTATCCATGTATAGTTGATGGAAAAAGAGGTATACAAGCTGCTTATAATATAGCTCTTGCTACAGCAAAAACTATTAAATTATATAAAGAAAAAAAATATGATGGAGAGATTGGTATAATAGTTAACTTAACACCATCTTATCCAAGATCACAAAGTAAGGAAGATTTAGAAGCAGCAAATATTTGTGATTTATTTTTTAATAGAATGTTCTTAGATTCAGCAGTAAAAGGTGAGTTTCCAGATGAATTAGTAAATATTTTCAATAAGGATAATGTTTTATGGGAAAGCACTAATGAGGAATTAAAGATAATAAAAGATAATACAATAGATTTTCTAGGAGTTAACTATTATCAGCCTAGAAGAGTAAAATGTAGAGAAGAAATATTAACAGAAGAAACGTGGACTCCAGAAAAATATTTTGAACCTTATGAAATGCCAGGTAGAAGAATGAATCCACATAGAGGTTGGGAGATATATCCTCAGGCTATGTATGATATTGCTAAAAATATACAAGAAAATTATGGTAACATAAAGTGGTATATTTCAGAAAATGGAATGGGAGTAGAAGGAGAAGAAAAATTTAAAAACTCACAAGGGGTAATAGAAGATTCTTATAGAATTGAGTTTATTACAGAACATTTACAGTGGTTGCATAAGGCAATACAAGAAGGAAGTAACTGTGTAGGATACCATTTATGGACTCCTATTGATTGTTGGTCTTGGTGCAATTCATATAAAAATAGATATGGTTATATAGCTTTAGATTTAGAAACACAACAAAAAGTTCCTAAAAAATCAGCAAATTGGATAAAAGAAGTTGCTAAAAATAATGGATTTTAATATTGATTAACTTTATACTCACAATTTTAAAGCCTTAAACATAAAATACAATATAACAATTTATGGAGTTGAAGGCAGCGTGATTTATTCACTAATTTTAGCAGGAGGAAAAGGAACAAGATTATATCCACTTTCAAGAAGTAGTGAACCTAAACAATTCTTAAAGGTTGTTAATGAAAAAAGTTTTTTATCTAACACCGTAGATAGAATACGTACTTTAGTTAGTAAAGAAAATATATGTGTTATAACTAATAAGGATTATGAAAATAAGGTTAGAGCAGAATTGCAAGATATTAAATCAGAAAATATATTTACTGAACCTGCTAATAAAGAAACTGCTACATGTATAGGTCTTTCAGCCGTAAAACTTTTAAAGAAAGATAAAGATGCAGTTATGATTGTTTTGCCTTCAGATCATCACATAGAAGGGGATAAAAATTATTTGCAAACATTGGAGCAGGCTATAGAAATTGCGGATAAGAGGAGAGGAATTGTTACTATTGGTATAAATCCAACAAGACCTGAAACTGGATATGGATATATAGAAATGGGAGCAAGGATTAATGGAAACATTCCAACTTATAAAATTACAAGATTTACAGAAAAGCCTAATTTAGAAGTTGCTAAGGACTTTTTATTGAAAGGTACTTATTTATGGAATAGTGGGATGTTTATATTTAGAGCTGATGTAATCTTAAGAGAGATTGAAAAATATATTCCTAATATGTATAAGTGTTTAATGGAAATATATAAGCATATTGGTGAGAAAAATGAAGAAGAGATAGTAAAACAGCAATATGACTTAATAGATGGGATCTCCATAGATTTTGGAGTTATGCAAAAAACAAGAAAATCTTTTGTGATTAAATGTGATTTTGCTTGGGATGATATAGGAAGTTTTTCAGCTTTAAGTAGGTTTTTACAAAAAAGTAAAACCAATAGAGTCTCTGATGAAGTATTTTTAGAAGAGTGTGAAAATTGTTCAGTGTTTGGAGGAAAAAAATTAATAATAGGTTTTGGAGTTAAAGATTTAGTTGTAGTTGATGCTGGTGATGTGATGTTAATAATGGATAAAGATAGAGAACAAGAGGTAAAACAGCTATTAAATTCCATTAGTGAAGCAAAAAACTTAAATAGATACTTATAAGATAGTGGGCAATCTTATTAAATAAAGACCTATATGTTAATACATATAGGTCTTTTAAATTGGAATTGCTATTTTATTCTTAATTTAATTAAAAATGTAAACATAATAAGTTTATTTTGTGATAGAATAGTAATGTTAGAAAGGTCTGTTATTTAGGAGGTGTAAGAAAAATGGATGATAGAGTAGTTGATTTTAGTGAATTAAAAAATAAAGCTAGAGATAAAGATATAGATAAATTTGAATCCTATATGTATGATTTATATTTTTCTTTAGCTCAGGGTCAACTTTCAATGGCTGAATTTACAAAAAATATCATGAGTTATATGGAAAAAAATAATATATCTCAAGAAAAATTTTTCAATATTCAAAAAGAGATGTTAAAAAGATATGGAATGGACATGGGTGACATTGAAGAAAAAATGAAGAATTTAGGTATTAAAATGCCACCTATAAATACTGAAACAGACTATGAAAAATTAAGAAAAAATTTAAGTTTTCAAGAAAAATATAAAGACAGATTAAATACAAGAAATGTTTCTAAATATTATATAAAAAATGATTTAAATGATGTTGAAATTATTTTAGACGATATAAAGGTTATTTTACAAAGTACTAAAAAAATTAACTTGCAAGATGTAGAATTAAATGAATTTTTATGTTCTTATAAAAAAACTATAGAAAATAAAATGTTAAATATTAGTATATGCGAAAATGTAAGTATATACGATTATTAGTTTTAATAAACTTTATAGATAGTATAATGTAATTTTTTACATATCTATAAAGTTTATTTTTCATATCAAATGTAAAATTTTATCAAAAGTGTATGAAGGTTGTATATGTTTTTATTATAGATATTAGAATTTTACAAGCATAGAAATATTTAAAAAATAAAAATGTGAGGTGTATATTATGTTAGTTAATACACATATATTGATAGGGCAAAATATATTGAAAAATATGGAGTCTAATAAAATTGTTTTAGTAAGTGATAAAAATTTTTTATATGGCTCTATAAAGCCAGATATGGTTTCAAAGTATAAATTAAAAAAGCATTATTTAGATGAATCCTATGATATGGTAATAAGAAAAATTACAGCATTATCTAGTTTAACATTAGATGATATAAGCAAACGATTTTCTATGAGTAAATTTAGTCAAGAATTAGGGGTAATATGTCATTTTTTATGTGATTTTTTTTGTGTACCACATAGTGAACGGTGGGAGTTTAAGCATAGTATGAATAAACACATAAAATATGAAAAAGAATTAGCAGTTGTATCTAAAGAATACATGCCAAAAGGAGATAAAATTAAAATATTTGAAAAATATGATATTGAAGATTTTATAAAAAATCTTCATAAAGAATATAAAAGAGACATGGATTATAAAAATGATTTACTTTTTTCAAATTATATATGTAACAGTGTAATGGATTTTATATTAGATTCTATAGTTTATAATACAGTATGCAAAAAATATAGAGGAATAGCTTAAAGTTTATAAACTATAAAAGAGTGCTTAAAAAATAAATAGCACTCTTTTACATTTATAAAAATGTTTAATGTTGAAAGTATTGTATAAAAAGAGGTAAAATAGTATTTATAAAGTTACATAATATAATAGAGAGGGAATATAATGGAAAGTAGAGTTTCAGAACCCATATATAAGCAAATTGCCTTGGATATAGCAGGTAGAATTTATAATGAGGATATAAAGGTTGGAGATAAGATTTCAGGTAGATCTACTTTAGCTAGTAATTATAACGTTTCACCAGAAACAATTAGAAAAGCAATAAAGTTACTAGAGGATATGGATGTAGTTATATCAAGCAGAGGCAGTGGAATTAATATCATATCTAAACAAAATGCTTATGAATTTATAAATAGATTTCATTCTATAGAAAGTGTTACAACTTTAAAACAAAGTATAGATTCCTTATTAGAAGAAAAGCAAGTTATAGAAAAGAATATAAGCGATATGATAGAAAAAATTGTGGATTATTCAAATAGATTGAGATATACTAATCCATTAACACCTATTGAAGTTGAAATACCTGATAATTCAGACATTATTGGTAAAAGTATTTCAGAGGCAAAGTTTTGGCAAAATACAGGAGCTACTATTGTTGGTGTTAGAAGAAATGGTGAATTAAATATTTCTCCAGGACCATATTTTACATTTAAAAAAAATGATGTAATTTTAGTTGTAGGAGAAGAAAAAATTTTTTCAGCCATTAATAAATATTTTAATAAAAATATACTTTAAAAAAACCATGATAAAAACTATTTTGTTTTTATCATGCTTTTTTTATGAAAAAATTAAATTTTGTTGACAATATAAATCAATAAGCATATAATGAAATAAACATATGAACAATTGTTCATATGTTTTAGGAATGAATGGAGGATTTAATATGAGTGAAATTAATAATATAGAAAAATGTAATTGTACAATAATTCATCAAGATATAGTGGAGAAAGTTAATAGTCTTTTACCGAAAGAGGAAGTTTTATATGATTTAGCAGAATTATTTAAAGTTTTTGGAGATTCAACAAGAATAAAAATATTATGTGCTTTATTTGAAGAGGAAATGTGTGTATGCGATATGGCAAAATTATTATCTGTAAGTCAATCAGCAATATCACATCAATTAAGATTATTAAAGCAAATGAGATTAGTTAAATTTAGAAGAGATGGAAAAGTAGTTTATTATTCATTAGCTGATGAACATGTTAAACATATATTTAATGAAGGATTAAAACATATTTTAGAATAGGGAGGGATTGTTTTGGAAGTTGTAAAATTATATTTGGAAGGGTTAAATTGTGCTGGATGTGCCGTTAAGATTGAAAATAAAATAAATAAATTAAATGGTGTAAAAGAAGCAAATTTAAACTTTACAACTAAATTATTGGTTATAGAAACTTTAGATAAAAATTTTAATGAAGAAATAAAAGTGGAAACAAAATCAATAGTAACACAATTAGAACCACATGTTAAAGTTTTAGACCAAACTATAAAAAATAAAACAATAAAACGTCCAACCTATGGTCATGCTATGAAAACTAGTAATAAATTAGTTAAAAGTAGAAAAAAATCACATGATCATTCCCATAGCATGGGCATAGAACATAGTGTTGATAAAAAAAGATTAATAAAATTTGGTGGAGCAGTGGGGTTATTTATAATAGGGCTTGCTTTTAATTTAAATAAAAATTTAGAATTAATAATATTCTTAATAAGTTATCTTTTAGCTGGTGGAAATATTATATTAAAAGCTATAAATAATATTATTAAAGGTCAAGTTTTTGATGAAAATTTCTTAATGACAGTAGCTACTATAGGAGCATTTGCTGTTGGGCAATATCCAGAGGGAGCGGCAGTAATGATTTTTTATCAAGTAGGAGAATTATTACAAGATTATGCAGTTAATAAATCAAGAAAATCTATTGCAGATTTAATGGATATAAGACCAGATTATGCTAATGTTATAAAAAGTGGAGTTGAAAAAAGAATTTCACCAGAAAATGTGAAAATAAATGATATTATCATAGTAAAGACAGGAGAAAAAGTTCCATTAGATGGAGTTGTTATAAATGGTATAGCAAGCTTAGATACTTCTGCTTTAACAGGAGAATCATTACCTAAAGATGTACAAGTAGGCGATGAAGCTTTAGCTGGATGTATAAATAAAAGTGGTTTAATAGAAATAAGAGTTACTAAAATTTTCAAACAATCAACTGTTGCTAAAATATTAGATTTAGTAGAGAATGCTGGTAATAAAAAAGCTTATACAGAAAAGTTTATAACTAAATTTGCTAGGTATTATACTCCTATAGTAGTTATTTTAGCTATTTTAATAGCCATAATTCCTCCAATATTTATACCACAAGCAAGTTTTTCACAATGGGTATATAGAGCATTAATATTTTTAGTTGTATCATGTCCATGTGCATTAGTAGTTTCTATCCCATTAAGCTTTTTTGCAGGAATAGGATTAGCTTCAAGAAACGGTGCTTTAATAAAAGGAGGAAATTATTTAGAAGCATTAAATCATGTTGAAACAATAGTTCTTGATAAGACAGGTACTTTAACTAAAGGGGTATTTAAAGTAAGTAAAATAAATACAGAAAATAATATAAGTAAAGAAGAACTTCATAAGATTGCAGCATATGCAGAGGTTTATTCTAATCATCCTATTGCAAAATCTATAGTAGATAGTTTTTATCCAAAAATTAATAAAGATAAAATAAAAGACTATGAAGAAATTGCAGGAATGGGTATAAAAGTTCTAATAAATAATAGGAAAGTATTAGCTGGAAATATAAAGTTAATGGAAAGTAATAATATTAATATTAAGCCTATTAATGCAATAGGAACTGTTGTATATTTTGCTTTAGAAAATAAATATATAGGAAATATAGTAATATCAGATGAATTAAAAAATGATTCTATTCAAACAATAAAACAGTTGAAAAATGTAGGGATAAAAGAAACTATAATGCTAACTGGTGATAACAAAGAGGTGGGAGAAGCTATTGCAAAAGAGTGTGGAATAGATAAAGTTTACTGTGAGTTATTACCACAAGATAAAGTTAGTAAGATAGAAGAAATTTTAAATAATAAATCTCAAAAAGGAAAAGTAGCTTTTGTTGGAGACGGAATAAATGATGCTCCAGTATTAGCAAGAGCTGATATTGGAATAGCTATGGGAGGAATAGGAGCAGATGCAGCTATAGAAGCGGCAGATGTTGTTATAATGAATGATGAGCCTTCTAAAATAGTTACATCTATTAAAATAGCTAAATTAACTAAGAAAATAGTATGGCAAAATATAATTCTTTCTTTTGGGGTAAAAATGTTAATAATAATACTTGGTGCTTTTGGTATGGCTACAATGTGGGAGGCTATTTTTGGAGATGTAGGTGTTACATTGTTAGCTATATTAAATTGTAGTAGAATATTTAGAAAAAATTTAAACCTATAGAAAAATAATCATTTAATCAAAAAAATGTCGAAAATACCATAATATATTATGTCTAATAATGTTGACAAAACACAGATTAATTTTGTATAATAATCTAGGCAAGAATACTTTCAGGCATAGGGTATAGATTGCAAGGGTTATTCCCTTAATTTTTTGATAAACATTTTAAATGTTTAAATAGACTTGTGTGTACGTAGGGTTTAAAATACACACAAGTCTTATTTTTTTATTTTTATTTTTAAAAATAGTATTTAAAAATTTTTATAGTTATAAATAAATTAATATGATAAATTTAAAAAAAGAATGTTAAATTATAGATAATGTGTTTTGAAGTATGTTAATATATATTAAGAAATGATAAATGTTTAATTTAAACAAAAATTAAAAATTTAATGTAATTTTAATAG
>NZ_WHJC01000113.1 GCF_009295725.1 Clostridium tarantellae | reverse complement strand
TCCATTTTTTTAGTTAAATCTTCTGATTTGGCATAAAGAGACGAATTAGCTTTTAATCTTATAGCATAAAAAGCTTTATTTTCTTCTATTAATTTAAATAATTCTGGATTTGCAAAACCACTATCAGCTCTTACAAATCTATCTATGGAGCTATATTTTTTTGAGTAGTTTTTTAACATAGGTCCAATAAACCTATTAACTTGTCGCGAAGTATATACATTACCAGATCTTAATTCTGCTTTTATAAGATCACCAGTTAACCCATCGAATACTAATAGAGGATGATACCCATTAGCTGAATAATGAGCATTATAATCAGAACCATATTGATTTCCATAAGTTTCAGCATTAGTAGAATCTAAATCAAATAGGAGTTGCTTTGGTAATTTTATTTGATAAATTTTATCTAAAAGTAGTTCATTTATGCGTTCAAATATTTTTATACTATCAACATCTAATCTATTATTAAACCTAGATAATGTTGGTTGAGATGCTAATGCACCTTTTTCGAGAACTGCTTTAAAAGCAGGGTCGTTAATAAGTTCATCAGCATTATCATCTGTGTGATATCCTGCAATAGATTGATAAATTTTTTGAAGTACTATATCTTCATTTGTATGAATTCTAAAACTAGCATTATCTTTTATTTTAAAAATTTTCTTTATAGTTTTACTAAATCCTATTTTTTCATCAAATTCTTTATACAACAAAAGACCACTATCAGATGTTAAATTTCCACCTTCAAAATTTATTTTAATTTTACTATTGAAATTTACTGATTTTTCTAATAAACTACTCATATAAGGATTCTCCTTTCATTGTTTCTTTTCCTTAATTTAACAATAACAGGGTTGAATCCTTTTTTCTATACTTTTTCACCTAATAGGTGAATTTTTTTTTGTAGAAAAGCATTATTTTAAGCCATATCTATTATGATTTTTATTTTTTCATGAATAATTAGGGTAAAATTTAAAATTCATTGAAGTACATTTACTAATTTTTAATTTTAGTCATTATAAAATCAATTTCTTTTTCATTTATTTCATCAGTATTTACTATATTTACCAATTCTCCATTATTTATTATAACTATTCTATCTGATAAATTTAAAATTTCATCTAATTGAGAAGAAATTAATAGTACTCCTTTACCTAAATTTCTTTGTTTAATTAATCTTTTATGTATATAATCTATAGAATCTTTATCCAAATTTTTAGTAGGTTGTACTGCTATAACTATCTCTGATTGTAACTCTATTTTTTTACAAATAATATTTTTTTTTATATTTATAAAAGATAAAGATCTTAAGATATTTAACTGCTGTTTTGATGATTTAACATGAAAATCCTTTATTATATTTTTATTATAAATTTTTATTGATTTTTTATTTAATAATCTTTTTTTAGAATAAGTTTTTTTATTGTAAATTTGTAGTAGTATATTACTTTCTAATGTATAATCTAAAATTAATCCTTTTTTATTTTTATCCTTTTTACAAGGTATACTTTTATTAGTTCTATATCCCATAAAGAACTTATGTTTTTCTTCATTAATAAATTCTACTTTTCCCTTATCTATTTTTCTCATACCAGTAATTGCTTCAACTAATTCTATTTGTCCATCTCCATTTACTCCCACTATTCCTATAATTTCTCCTTGTCTTATTTTTAATGAAAAATTTTTTAATGCTAATACTTTTTTATTATTCATTACAAATAAATTTGATATATTAAGTATAGTATTACCAGGATTATTATTCTTTTTATTCACTTTAAAAGAAGTATACCTTCCTACCATCATTTCTAATAAATACTCCATTTGTTATCCCCCTTAAAGCTTTTTAACACGTTAAAGAAGTTAAAATTTATTTAAGTCCTCTCATTGTTTTATTTTTTTATATCATAAATATATTTTTTAAAACGCAATAAAACTAAGCTGTTTTTCTTAATCTATAGATAAAAGTTTATCTTTTTCTTCTTTATATAATCTATTGTTAATATTAGAATAATATCACTATTTTATCTAAATATAAATTATTTAAAATAGAACAAATTTAAAAAATTGAACTAGAAATTATTAATTTCTAGTTCAATTTTTACATTATTAAAACTTTAAAAATTATTTAATTTTAATAATATAATATATTCTCTACTTTCTCTAATCCACTAATAGTTATTGCATAACTTTCACTTTTTTCAATTAAATTATAAGATTCTTTTCCTTGAAAATTAGTAATCATAACATTTCTAGTTTCATTACATTTTAATTCTATAATATCATTATAATCAAAACTAAATCCATCTAAATCCATTGCAAAATTATTAGCATTTTCATTAGCCCTTATTGTAGCTTCTATTTTAACATTTTCTGTACTATCTTTTAAAATTAATGAAAAATACTCTTCATTTTTCTTATCTTCATCCACTAAAATTCCTGATGACATAACTAAAATTTTATTAGCATCTTCAACTAAATCAATTTTTACTATGGGTTCTGAATTTTTTCCATTTAATATTATACTATTTAAAAGTTTACTTCCTATTGCTTCATATGGAGTTAATCCATCTGGAGTTATTGTATATTCACTAATATTACCTGTTGGATTATATTCTTCTTTTCCTTGAAAATTTGTAATTGAAATATTATAACTTTGTTTATATCTTAATATTATACTATCATCATACTCAAAATTAAAATCATTTAATTCTTTTACTAATTTATCTGAATTTTCATTACCATTTAAAATTACTTCTTTCTTTAAATTTCCTTCAATATCATTAAATACTATTGCAAAATATTCTATATCTTCAAAATCATCATTAATTATTTTTGATGTTGAAACAACTTGCAACCTATTAACAGCATTTATTAAATTTATTTGTGCCATAAATTCTGAATCTTTACCTTTTATAATTATACTATTAATAACCTCACTTTCAAATTCTTGAACCAAAATCAATCCTTCTGAAGTTATAACATAACTTTCTGAATTTCCTTCTGGAATATATTCTACATAATCCTTTTTAGGTAAATTATACATTTTCACTCTATTATTTTCTTCATAATTTAATACTAAAATATCATTGTAATCAAATTTATAATTATTTAAAATTTGAGAAAAATTTTCACCTGTTTCATTTCCCATAACAACAGCTTGAATTTTAATATTTCCTTTAGAATCTTTTATTAAAAATTCAAAATACTTTTCATTATCAAAATTTAAATTAGCTGTAATATTAGTTGAAGTTGCTTTTATAATTTTATTTTTAATATCTAATTGCACTTTAGCAACTTCTAAATCATTTTCTCCATAAAAATCTATTAAATTTATATTTTTTTCATTGTTACTTAAAGTTGAATTTGTACTTAATGGACTATTTATATTAATTTCTGCAAGAGATAAATCTTTTTTATAAGCTGATAAAATTAATTCTATTTGTTGTTTTATACATCTTTTATTTAATGATTCTGCACAAATATTTTTTATTATTGGAGTAACACAATAATCATTCATTCCTTGTACATAATTACATTCTATACTAATATATTTAGTAAAAGGAATTTTTGCTGTAAGTTCATCTTGTTTTTTATAAGAATTAAATGTAATGTACTCTATTTTTTCAATTAAATTCCCAACTATATATAGTTTTCTTTCTTTTAATTGTATTTCATTTTCTGCAAGAACATTTGTTACTGGTACAGATACAATTTTTATACTTTCTATATTTGCACTTATATAAATTTTTTTTATACATTTTATGTCTTTCTTTTTACATGGAAATTTTAATTCATTAACTACTAATAATTTATCACAAGCTTCTACATAAGGATTCACTTTACCATTACAATAAGGATTTTTTCCTTTTATTTTTATTACTTCATACTTACTTTTCACTTTTTTTCCTCCTTTGAATACAAAGTTAAAAATACTTAATTCGCTAATATTTTTGATTATTTTTTCTTTAATACCATAATATGACTAAATCCAAAAAATGGGAAAGCATTTTGGAAAAATGATACTTGTTTATTTTTTTTATTTTACACACATAATAAGTTTATAATTTTTATAATTAAAGGTGGTGTAAGTATGCGTAGTAATGCAAAAGATAAGTTTAGAAAAGCTACTGATGAACTTTGTCATGCTCAAAATCATTTGAATTTAGCTTATTCTAATGTAGAAAATAAACATAATAAAACTGAAATACATGCAGCATTAAAAGCTGTTGCCAGTGCTTTAGAAAATGCTCATAGTAATTTAATTAACTATAAAGATTAATTTTTTTAGGAGGATTTTTATTATGGGACATGGAATTAACTCAAAACGTGAACTTAAACTTGCTTTATCAAGTGTAATGAGTGCTGAAAAATTATTAAATGAAGCATTAATTACTGTAGAATATGATGAAAATAAACAACTTCTTCAAAATACACTTAGTAATGTAAATAATGCCTTAAAAACAACTAGAACTGCTAGTTATGGATTTATAGAATAAACAATTGTAATTTATATTTTTTTAAAAGCAAGAAATATATAAATGCTAATATATTTCTTGCTTCTATAGGTATTAGTTAAAACTTATTTCATTTATTTTCTTATAAATACAACTAATAAAAAATTAAGTTATAATTATATTATAATATAATTATAACTTAGTTTTTTAATTTTCAATTATGCTTTTGCTGTAGGTGGTGTAAAAATTCTTGTAGCAAGTTCATCATCCATCATATATAACGCTGCTGGATTTCCTTCAGATCTTCTAACTCTTTTTAATAAAGAATTAAAATTATTCTCTTCTTCTACTTGTTCATCTATAAACCAATTAAGTAAACTTAAAGTTGCATGTTCTTTTTCTTCACTAGCAATATCTGCAAGTTTATAAATTTTACTTGTAACTAATTTTTCATGTTCATACCCTTTTTCAAAAGCATCTATTATATCTTTAAATTCTGAATTAGGTTTTTGCACTGTATCTAACTTTACAACTCCACCTTTTTGAAATATGTAATCATATAATTTCATTGCATGAAATAGTTCCTCTTGAGCTTGAACTCTAAAAAAATTAGCAAAACCACTTAAATCAACTGATTCAGCAAAAGCTGACATAGCCAAATAAGTATAAGATGAGTAAAATTCAAAGTTAACTTGTTCATTAAGTTCATTAAGTAAATTTTCGCTTAACATTTGTTTATCCTCCATGTTTAAACTAATATAAAATATTATTTATGTACTTATACTAACTCTTTTATTTTAAAATTTCAAACTTACATTAATATTATTATAAGAATAATCCTTTAAGTATTTTAACACTATTAAAAAATAAGTATTCATTTACTTAAAGGATTTATTAAATTAATTAAAAAATAATGGTAATATTTATATTATTCTTTAAATTGATAAAAAAAAGCTTTTATTAATTGTGATAAAGCTGCTGCTATAATAAAAATTACCCATGCATAACTCCAACCATTTAAATTAAAGCCTATAATAAAAAACAAGGCTACTGCTAATAACCATAAAGCACTTTCTATAGCTTTAAATTTATAGTTTCTAATTCCTTTTAATTCATTTGGAAGCTTTTCTTCCTCATCCTCTTCTGTACATCCTAAATAAACAAATATACCTACAGCAGGAATTAAAAAGATAAAGAATAAAACTACTGCACCAACTTCTAAATTAAACCAATTAACTCCTACTATAATACTTACCACACCTATTAAAATAAGCATAGTAGCAAAGGCATATCCTAATGCTCTAAGTTTTTTATTTTTCATAAAAAATCTCCTATAAATAATTACTATATTGTAAATATATTCATAGAAGTTTTTTTAAAACTATTTTTTTTAAATTTAATTAATAATTATTTATATACACACAGTTATTCTTCTTTTAAAATTATTTTTATAAACTATACACTTATCTATAATTTTAAATCCTAAAGAAGTTATATGTTTTTCCATATCTTCTGAAGTAATTAAAATCATTTTTTTTGAAATTTTTCTAGCAGTTTTTAATATCTCTCTTTGCTCTATAATAGTAGTAGGTGTAAATAAACCATAAGGAAGATCTACAATAGCTACATCAAAAAACTCTTCTATAGTATGCATATCTTTATGTTTTACAACATCCTTAAATCCTAAAAACTCTAAATTTTTTTTTGCATTATAAGCAATACTTTCATTTATTTCATATCCTTTAATATTAATTCCTAAATCTAAAGCTTCAATAACAACAGTTCCTACCCCACAACAAGGATCCACTACTGAACATTTTAAATCATTACCTACGGCTATATTAACTACTGCTTTAGAAGTTTTTACTCCTAAAGAATTAGAATATGAATATGGTTTATTATCATGATTATGCCATTTAAAGTCATTCTTATTATATTCCCCAAATATCCATCTATCTTTAACCTTAGTAACTCCTAAAATTACACTTGGATTATGTATATCTGGAAAGCCATTAATGACAAAACCTATTTCTTTTAAACTATTAAGTCTTTCATTATACTCTACATCGCCATCTTCACTTTTTACATAACATACTTTAAAGTTATCATAGGATAATTTATCTTCTAAAATTTTATCTGTTATTTCTTTTAAGGAATTTGCAGAATATATTATAGAAATACTATGCTTTATAAAAGCACTTCTTGAAGGGTTAATTTCTTTGTTAGAAAAAAAATATTTTTTATTTAGAACAGAATTAAAAATATATTTAATTTCCATTTCACATAATTCTTTTTCATAATGTGGATAATTTATAACATAAAAATACTCTTTTAATTTATGTTTATTTAAATTTTCTATCATAAAAAAATATATCTCCTTTTTATTATCATTTAATTATACCATATTCATATTTATAAAGTACTATTACCATTAATCCTTTATAATTTTGTAAAGTTAATACATTAGTTGTAAAATAAATTAAAGGAGTTGATTTATATGAAATATGTAGTAATTGGAGGAATAGCCGCAGGTATGACCATGGCATCTAAATTAAAAAGACTTCATAAAGATGCTAAGATTATTGTATATGAAAAATCTAATTATATATCTTTTGGAGCTTGTGGTCTTCCTTATTTTATTGGTGGTTTTTTTGAAGATAAAAATAAAATGATTGCAAGGACAGTAGAACAAGCTGAAAAAAACGGTATAAAAGTTTTTTTAAATTCTGAAGTGATTTCTTGTGATTTTTATAATAAAAAACTTACAATTAAAAATATTAATACTTTAGAAATAATTGAGGATAACTATGATAAGCTTATGATAGCTACAGGTGCTACTCCTATTATTCCTAATATAAAAAATATAAATATTAAAAATGTATATACCTTAAGAAATATGTCTGATGGAATTGCTTTAAAAAAATCACTAAAAAATTTAAATAATAAAAAAGTAGGAATATTAGGTGGAGGCTTTATAGGCGTAGAGCTGTTAGAATCCTTAAAAAAATTAAATAAAGAAATACATGTATTTCAGTTAAGCAATTCTATTCTTAATAATGTATTTGATAAAGAAATTACTGATATAATAAAAAACTATTTATTAAGTGAAAATATCAATTTACATTTATCTACAACAATTTTAGAACTAAAAGGTAATAAAAAACTAGAAAAGGTTGTAACTAGTAAGGGTAATTATCCTTTAGATATATTAATAATTGCTACTGGAGTACATCCTGCTACTGAATTCTTAAAAAATAATAATTTAAATATGTTTAAGAATAATGCATTAATCATTGATGAATATGGACAAACATCTATAAAAGATGTTTATGCAGCTGGTGATTGTGCTACTATAAATCATAGAATATTAAAAGAACCTATATATCTTCCTTTAGCTACTGGGGCAAATAAACTTGGAAGAATAATAGCTAAAAATATAAGTTCCCATTATAATGAAGAAAAATTTCCTGGTACCCTAGGTTCTGCCTCTGTGAAAATTTTAAATTTACAGGCAGCCACCACTGGAATTTCAGAAGCACAAGCTAAATCATATAAATTTAATTATAAAACTGCTTTTATAGAAGGTGTAAATCACAATGATTATTATCCAGGTCAAAGTAAAATTTATTTGAAATTAATCTATGATGAATATACTAAAGCAATTTTAGGTGCTCAGGGTATAGGTAAGGATGGCGTGATTCAGCGTATAAATTTACTTGCTACTGCAATCTTTAATAATATGACAACTAAAGAATTAGCAATGCTTGATTTAAGCTATTCTCCTCCATTTTCAAGCACTTGGGATATTATTAATATAATAGGCAATGTAGCTGATTAAAATATTATATTATTTAAAGCAATAATTAAACAATATAATTATTGCTTTAAATAATATTTTTATAATAATTATTCACTAATTAATATAGATATTTGAGTTAAATAATTTCTTTCATCTTTTACAGCAAAGAAATCTAACAATCCTATTTCATAAGAATCACTTAAAATTTTATAATTATTTTCATTAATATATTTTAATAGTTTTTCATAGGATATACTTGTACTTTCATAAGAACCTTTATGATTTATACAAGCATAATAGCCTTTAGGTTTTATGTTTAATTTATTGCTCTTTATTTTTTTATTCACAGGTATAAATAATTTAGTTACTTCTGTGAATTTTTTACTATCTACATTTTCTTTACTTACCATAGCTCCTAACGTATAACCTTTATTAAAATTATTTTCATTACAATAATTTATAAAATCAATTATTCCTCTCATAATGTTCTTTTCATTTTCTAAATGCCATACAAGTATATTTTCTTCTTCAAAATGCTTTAAATACACCTTATCATTATAATTATTTTCTATTCCGGTCTTCACTACTTTAATTTTATTATTTATTATTTCTGATATATGTTCTAATTTTTTAATTTTTTCTTTAATTTTAATTTTTTCTTCATTTAACATATTTATATAATTTTTAGGATTTCTTTTTTTTAAATACTCTTTAATTTCATCTAAAGAAACACCTATTTCCTTTAATTCTAATAATATATTAAAAGTATCATATTGATTTAATGTATAAAATCTATATCCTTTTTCATCCTTATATTCTGGTGAAAATATTCCAATATTATCATAAAAAATCAATGTTTTTCTTCCTACTCCACATAGTTTAGCAAATTCACCTATAGTGAGATATTTTTCTCTTAAATTAACTTCCATTTTAATCCCCTTTTTATATAAACATATTAACTATTGACTGTATAGTTACTATACACATTATAATTCAATAAGACAATTAATTTAAGGAGGAAATTATAAAATGGAAGCTTTATTTTCAAAGAAATTTAATTTTAGCGAATTTATGAAATTTGTAGCACCAGCAATTTTATCAATGGTCTTTATTTCTTTATATACAATTATAGATGGAATTTTTGTATCAACCTTAATAGGTTCTGATGCTTTAGCAAGTATTAATATAACTTTACCTATAATTAATTTAATTTTTGGTATAGCCATAATGTTTGGCACAGGAGGAAGTGCCTTAGTAGCTATTAAGCTTGGAGAAAAAAAATTTAAAAATGCTAATAAATCTTTTTCTTTACTTTTTATTGTGGCAGCTTTAATTGGAATTTTATTTTCATTGTTTTGTTTTGTTTTTATTACTCCAATTTGTAAATTTCTTGGTGCTACTGAAAGCTTACTTCCTTACTGCATATCTTATGGAAGAATAATAGCTATTTTTATACCAATTTTTATTATTAAAACTATGCTTGAATTCTTTGTTAGAACAGATGGAAACTTTAATTTTAGTTTATTACTATCTATTATAGGTGGATTAATAAATATTATATTTGATTACGTATTTATAAAAATATTAGGCATAGGAATAGCTGGTGCTGCTTTAGCTACTGGACTTGGAGTTTTAATCTCTGCCTTGTTAGGCATTTGGTACTTTACCTCTTCAAAATCAACTTTAAAGTTTACAAAACCTAATTTTGATTTTAATTTACTTAGAGATACTTTAATTAATGGCTCTTCTGAAATGGTAACAGAATTATCCACAGCCATTACTACTTTATTATTTAACATGCTTACATTAAAATATGCAGGTGAAAATGGTGTAGCCGCTTTAACTATCATATTATATGCACACTTTTTGCTAGTTTCAACCTACTTAGGATTTTCATCAGGGATTGCACCTCTTATAAGCTATAATTATGGTGCAAAAAACACTGATAAATTAAAAGAAACCTATAAATATTCAAAGATATTTATCCTTAATTCATCAATAATAATATTTATTATTGCTTTATTATTTTCTAAAAATATAGTTGGAATATTTGTAGAACAAACTAATGATGTTTTTTATTTAGCTCTATCAGGAATGAAAATTTTTTCATTTTCTTTCTTATTCGTAGGAATAAATATATTTGCTTCATCCTTATTCACATCTTTTTCTAATGGGAAACTATCAGCTATAATTTCTTTTTCAAGAACTTTCGTATTTATTTTAATAGGTGCTTTTATACTTCCTTTAATATTTAAAATAAATGGCATATGGCTTACAGTTCCCTTTTCAGAAATTTTAACAGTTATTATATCCATATTATTTATAAAAAAATATAAGGAAAAATATGAATTCTAATAAAAAAACAGCATCCATAAAAGATGCTGTTTCAGTTTGTAGACAAATAGCATTTTTGCATAAAGCAAAAATGCTATTTTTAGTTTTATAAGCAAAATTTCTAAATTTTTCAAATATATTTTTAATATTATGATATAATCCGAGATATCCCCCGGTCT
>NZ_WHJC01000112.1 GCF_009295725.1 Clostridium tarantellae | reverse complement strand
TTGTAAAAATGTTTATTTTAAACTTTTCTAATTAGGAACTTTTTCAAGAACACATTTTCATGTGTTTTTTATTAACCATAGGATTTACTATATTTTACTTTAACCTTTATTTTAGGATATTTTTCACAAAACTGACTAATAACAAAATAACAGCTTGGACATGGTTCCCACTTACTATATAAAATAAGTTCACCACTATCTTTAAGTAGGTTCTTTTCTATTTGTTTATGTATTTCTTCAAATATTTTTTTTTCGCTGTCATTAATCCTATCATAACCTATACCTAAATTACCTAATTTATTAACTTTAGCACTTTTAAAAATTGCTTCTTCTAAAGAGGGTGCTTTACAATAATCTTTTATATTAATCTTTCCACTAATGGCCTTAAATTCCTTATTATCATATAAAGCTACTGCTATATTTATAGAATCTTGTAATGCTTCACTTTGATTTATATTAAATTTTGTTTTATCTTTTTTATCAACTGTTATATATTTATTTATATTTTTTATTAAACGCTTAATCCTAGGAAGATTGCTATTTAAATGATTATGATATTCTATACTTCCTTTATTTGCTTTAATATATTTAAAACTCAATTCTTCTGCAACTTCTATAGATAAGGTTTTAATTTTAGTTTCTACATCATATTTTTCTTTAATTTTTCCATCACTTCCAATAATAATTTTTTTCAACAATTCAATATCCTTTGCATAAAGATATTCTTTATCTATCTCCTGTTCTAAATTTTTCAATCTGCTTTTCTCTTCATTATTTATTTCACTAGATACATTGTCTTTTATCTTTTCTATAATTTTTACAATATGATCAACTTTATCTTTTAAGCTACTCTCTCTTTCATACTCAACTCTATCTATATTTAACTTCTTTATTCCTCTTATTTTTTTATGTAATTTATTATGTTCCTCTTCAAATAATATGATTTTTTCTATGTAATCTATAAAATCCTTCACATTATCTGCTCTATAAGTAATTTCTTCATCACTCATACATATATGTAATCTATCTATAACTCTACTATTAACTTTAAAAGTTTTTGTAACTTTTTCTTTAAATTTTTCTTTATCATGCTCATTTATTTTATAACCTTCTCTTTTTAATGCATTCTCAAACTCTTTTAAATTATTAATTCTTAATTGCTCTTTTTTTCTTTTATTTATCTTAATATTTCTTTGTTCCATAATATCCTCATATCTTCTTTTGTAACTTTATTTTAATTATAAAATATTAATCTAAGTAAACTACTTAACTTAATCTTCATTAAATGCTTTAATATAATATTTGTTTAGAATATTATACCTTTAAATTAGTTAGATTAATTATGTCCACTATTTTATATTAACATTAATTTTTAATATTTAATTGATATTTTCATTATTAATTTTTTCTTGTCCTTTTTATATTTATCAAAAAAAACCATAATAAACAATGACATTACTAGAGCTGTTGTTATATATAACGATTAGATTAAAGTTCTTCAATACAATAAAAATTTAAAATTAAATATCATATTTATATTACTTATAGTTAATCAAAAATTTTAAAATCTTTTAAAATATATATTTACCTATTTGAAATTTTCTTTTTTATTATTTATAAAAAAACAACTTAAAAATACTATAAACTGTTTAATCAATTCATATCCTTTAAGTTGTTTAAAATATTAATTATCTATATAAAGATTTGTTTTATTCTATATCAATCCTTCTTTAACACTTATAAAAGTGTTTTTTCTTCTTCTTTTATTTTTAAATTATTATTATATACAAATTTTATTTATTATTAATATATAACTAAACTTTTACCATTTGTTTTAATTACTTCTTTATACCAATAAAAACTCTTTTTCTTATATCTTTCCAAAGTGCCTGTTCCATCATCATGACGATCCACATATATAAAACCATATCTTTTCTTAAGTTCAGCTGTAGATGCACTTACAAGGTCTATGCAACCCCAAGTTGTATATCCCATAACCTCTACACCATCTTCTATAGCTTCAGCTACTTGAACCAAGTGATCATTTAAATATTTAATCCTATAATCATCAAATACTGTTTTATTTCCATTTCCGTCTATTACTAATTCATCTACTGCACCTAATCCATTTTCAACAATAAATAATGGTTTTTCATATCTATCATATAAAAGATTTAGCATATATCTTAATCCTTGAGGATCTATTTGCCAGCCCCAATCTGAAGCTTTAAGATATGGATTTGAAATACCTGAGATAATATTCCCTGCACCATTTCCTATTTTTTTCTTTTCTTCATTTGCTGTTGCACAAGAACTCATATAATAACTAAAGGAAATAAAATCTACTGTATTTTTAAGTATTTCCTCATCTTCCGGCTCCATATGTATTTTTATATTATTTTGTTTAAAATATCTATTCATATATTTAGGATACTTTCCTCTTGCTTGAACATCTGCAAAGAATAAAATTTCTCTATCTTGTCTCATAGCTTCAAGTACATCACTTGGATTAGGTGTTAAAGGATAGTTTGGAACTCCTAAAATCATACATCCTATTTTTGCATTTGGCATTATTTCATGTGCTATTTTAACTGCTGATGCACTAGCTACTAACTCGTGATGCATTGCTTGATATAAATCTTGTTTACTTAAATCTTCTTTTGATGTAAATATACCAGCACTCATATATGGGGCATGTAATGCTGAGTTAATTTCATTAAATGTAAGCCAATATTTAACCTTATGCTTATATCTTGCAAAAATTGTTCTTACGTAATTTTCAAAGAATCCTATTAGTTTTCTATTTATCCATCCATCATAATTTTTAGAAAGAGCTAATGGTGTTTCATAATGAGAAATAGTAACAAGTGGTTCAATACCATATCTTAAGCATTCATCAAAAAGGTTATCATAAAATTGTAAACCTTTTTCATTAGGTTCTGTATCATCACCATTTGGAAATATTCTAGACCATGCAATAGATGTTCTAAAAGTTTTAAATCCCATTTCAGCAAATAACTTAATATCTTCTTTATATCTATGATAAAAATCAATACCTATTAATTTCATATTATCTTCTGTAGGCTTTTCTGTTCTCTGTCCTACAATTCCTCTTGGTGCTACATCCTGTGTTGATAATCCTTTCCCATCTATATTATAAGCACCTTCACATTGATTAGCAGCAACTGCTCCACCCCACAAAAAATTTTTCGAAAAATTTATTTCCATATTCACTCACTCCTTATACAATAAAATTTCCTATATATTATAAATAATGAGTTTATTATCCTAATATATATATATAAGTATCTAAACTTCTCTCTACTGCTTGTGCTACTATATCTACAAAATTATTAATATTTCCTTTGGTACTTGCACTTTCCAAAGCCTTCATATATTCTTCTCTATCATCTGTTTTTATAACCGTTATAGGATATCCATTTCTCATAAGAATTAAATTCATTAATAATCTTGCACTTCTACCATTCCCATCTATAAATGGATGTATATACACATATCTAAAATGAAATTCTGCTGCAAGACATATCTTTTTCTCCATAATTACACTACTTATTTACTAAGTATATCATATACTTTTAAATTTTTATTCTTTTATTTTATTATAAATTAGTATAAAAAGAAAACCTCATGAATATTAAATATATTCAATGAGGCTTTTCCTTTATTTAATTATTCATTCAATTTATTATTCAAACATTTTATCCATAACTATTTGAATATCTTTGCTATCTACTACACCGTCTCTATTTATATCAGATTTTTCACTTAACTCATTTCCTGATACTACACTACCAACATTCTTAGATACTATTGATAAGTCTCCTACATTTACAATTCCATCACCATTAACATCAGCAGATTGCTCTGGCTCTTGTACTACATAGTTTATAGTGTAAGTATTCTTTGCACCTGATTCAGAACGAACAACTATTATTGATTTATTATTATGAACAGGTAATACCGTTATAGCAGCATTTTCATTTCCAACAGCTTCTACAGTTTCTGGTAATGCTTCTACATTAACAGTATACTCGTTAGTCGCAGAATCAAAGCCTTCTAATGCTTTTCCATTTAACTTAATTTCAGATAAAGTATTTGTTGTATTTGCACTTGTTTGAGGAACATATTCATAAACAGCTAATTCTGTTAAACCAATACACTTACCTACCTCAGGTTGTTGCATGTAAACACGGATACTATCTGTATTTATTACGTTATCTAAGAAGTAAGTTGTTTCTCCAGCAGAATATGAAACTTCTGTTGTATTTGTATGAGGAGCAACCACATACTCTCCATTTTCATTTCTATAACTTATTTCAACCTTCTTTGGAATTCTACTAAATCCATTATCTGTGAATAACCATAAATCTAAACGATCTATATCATATTTGTTTTCCCAGTCTAACTGAACATAAGCACCTTTTGGCTCTCCATTAACTGTTTCTGAACGTTCATTCCAGTTTGTCCAACGCTCATTTGTTGAATTTCCATTGTTTTTAACTCCATTATTAATAGATGCTAAACTATCTGATGGATTAGTACAACTTTGAGATAAAGTTGGAACATCTGAATTTGATGAACTATTAAGTGCAAGGTTAGATGCAGCTTTTAAAGCTTCAACTACACGTACATTTGCAGTAACAGGATAAGTTTTTCCTAATAATTGAACAGTACCATTAACAACTACATTAGTATCTGGAGTTGTAAAATCTGCATTTTCCATATCCCATGTAACAATAAAGTCTTCACTATCTCCACCATCAGCTAAATAACCTTTTACTGTTTTAGGTAAGCTTGGAGCTGTTCCTGCATAAGTAAATGTTGAGTAATTTTCCATTGAAACCACATCACCAATTACATGTATGTTTACAACTACAGCTACATCTGTACCTTCTAATTTTCCAGTAGCCTTAAATATTTGAGGAGTATTTAATTGCTCTTCATCGTAAGTATTCCACTCTATATTAAAAGTTGCAGTTGTTCCATCACTATATTTTCCTTCTACAGTTGATGGTAACTCTGGCTTTTGTCCTACTGGTACATAATATTCTTTAACAATATCATAAGATTCTAAATATTTATCATCACCAGCTCTATTTTCAGTAGTAATTTCTATAGACTTAGAAGCTAAACCTTCTCCTGAAACATTTAATGTCATAGTACCTGCATCTTTAGTAGATTGTACTATTACTAAAGCTTTACCACTAAATGCACTTCTAGTACCTGTTGTATCTGTTGTAGGCTTATAAGATGTTGTATCAACAGCATTACCATTATCTAAACCTACTATTTTACCATTACCCTCAAGTTCAAAGTTTAATTCATTTTCAGCACCTGGAACTATATTTCCATTTTCATCTAATAAATCTACTGTAATATAAGATAAATCATATCCATCTGAAGCAATTGTAGTTTTATCTGCACTTAATTCTAAATTAGTCGCTTCACCTGAAGTTACAACAGACTTTCTACCTTCTGTTTCAGTTATTTCATTTCCATCCTTATCAAATGCTTTAGCAGTTAATGTTCCTGGTGCATAATCTACTTCAAAAGTTGGATATAATGCATCATTTCCAAATGTATAATACTTATATCCTGCATCAGTTACATGCTCTGTTGCAGTTTGTTCTCCAACTTTTTCATCATTTAAGTATAACTCAACCTCATAAGCATCTGTGAAAACATCTACTTGTACTTTACCATTTTCAATAACAATTTCATCCTCATTCCATGTTGGTAAAACATGTAATGTATTTATATCTTCATTCCATTGACTTTGATATAAATAATAAATATCCTTTTCAAAACCAGCAGTATCTACTATACCAAAGTAACTTGATTTTGGTGCTGCACCATTACCACCACCAACTGGTCCTGTACCTGTTCCATTCCAAGGTGTTGGTTCCCCTATATAGTCAAAGCCTGTCCATATAAATTCACCTGCATTAAAGTCATTTTTAATAACAAACTTCCATGCATCACTTGCAGAGTGTCCCCAACCAACTCTTGTAGCATCATTATCATATTCTGATATTTGAAGATTTTCACGGTCTATTCCTTTAGATTTATAATATCCTCTACTATGAACAGCACTACTAGTTTCTGAACCATATAATGTCCAATCTGGATGTTTCGCTCTTTGATCAATATAAGCTCTTTCATTTGCATAGTTAAATCCAACAATTCCTTCATTATCATCAACTACTTCAGAAATAGCTTCAGCCATTTTATCTCCATTTTTAGTACGATTATCGCCTATAGTAACTGGTCTAGTTAAATCCTCTTCTTTAATCCAATCAATTATATCTTGAGCTACTTCAGTATACTTAGAAGCATCTCCACCAATTCCTTCTAATACCTCATTACCAATTGACCACATTATTATAGATGGACTATTTTTTGAGTTTTTAACCATTGATTTAGCCTCAAACTCACCCCAGCTCATATCTTTATTGCCATTAATAATTTCATTATCTTCCCCTATTTTTTCATCAAAATATTTAGAGAAGTCATTAACATTTCCATTTTTAGGGTTTGTCCAAGTATCAAAAGCTTCATTTATAACTAATAATCCTAAACGATCACAAATTTCTAATAACATATCACTAGCAGGATTATGAGAAACACGAATTGCATTAACTCCCATTTCCTTCATTATTTCCATTTGACGCTCTACAGCTCTATAATAAGAAGCACTACCTAAAGAACCTTGGTCATGGTGCATACAAACACCTTTTAATTTCATCATTTCACCATTTAATGTAAAGCCTGTGTCTCTATCAAAATTATAATATCTAAATCCAAAGTCTGTGAAATAAGTATCTACTATTTTTCCATCTTTTATAACTTCAGTTTTTACTTTATATAAATTAGGATTTTCAACTGACCATAATTTAGGCTGATTAACAACAGCATTTTGTGTAAAAGTTGCATTTGTATTAGCTGCTATATCCTTAACTTCTGTAACTGGTTCACTAACTTCATTATTTTCAGCATCTATTACAGTAGTTTTAACTGTAACGCTAGCATCCTTTGACGACTCATTATCAACTATAGTTTCTACATTTACATCTACAGCTCCATCTTTTTGTGATTCAATATTTGGAGTTGTAACAGTTGTTCCTAAATGTGCTACGTGAACTGTATCTGTAACACTTAATGTAACATCACGATAAATACCACTTCCTGAATACCATCTACTAGTTGGTAAAGGATTTTTTACTTTAACGGCTATTACGTTCTCTGTTTGTCCATCTGCAATTAAATGATCAGTGATATCAAAGGCAAAAGCAGTATAACCATAATTATGTTCTCCTACCTTCTTACCGTTTACATAAATTTCAGCATTCATGTAAACTCCATCAAAGTTTAAAGTAAAATCTTTACCATCATATTTTTCAGGAACTACAAAATGTTTACGATACCATCCTGTACCTCCTAATAAAAATCCACTTTCTGCTTCTCCTTCAACAGTGAACTCACCTTCAATACTCCAGTCATGTGGTAAATTTAATTTTCTCCAAGCAAAATCATTAAAATCTACTGATTCAGCTCCTGCTGGATCTCCCTTAATAAAACGCCAATCATTATTAAAAATAGTTGAACGTTCACCATCCTTTATGAAACCAACATTTACTGTTTCAGAATTTGATGGTTGTTTTACTTCTGCATTTACTATAGTAGGTGCTGTTGTATTTGCAACACATGCTAAAGCCATTAATAAAGCAGAGCTTTTTTTGTGAAATGAATTCATTCTAAGTACCCCCTATTTTAAAATATATGTTTACTAATAGAAACGTAATTTTAAAAACTATGAAATTTATTATATTATTCCTTTCACGTCTTTCCATCACGTTCCTTATATGTATAATAATACCACCTTTTATAATAACAGTAAAGGTTTAACTTGCTATTTTTTACTAAATTTTATTATATATTTATATAAAAATTTATTTTAATTTTAGCTATAATTCACTAAAGAATTCTAGATTTAAATATATTAACTACTTCTCAAAATTAATACTTTATTTCTATTTTACATATCACATAAATACTCTTTACTTCATTTTAAATAAATCTAATTATAAATTTACTTAATCTAACTTTATGGTAAATCACTTTTAAATATATAAATTTAAAATAAAACAAAAAATTTGTGTAAACTCTAAATTAAAATATAATTTAGAACTTACACAAATTTTTATAAATTTAAAATAAGTTTTTATGCAGTTTGTTTTTCATTTTTAAAAATATTTTCTTCTAATTTTTCATTTTCTTCTTTACATTTTTTAATTGATAATAATAAAATTATATATCCTACCAATATAAAACCAAGCATTCCTATCCAAGCTATTTTAAATCCAAAATGATCAACTAATGAACCAAATATAGTTGAACCTAAAGCAAATCCAATAGCAAAAAGTAAACTTATAGTTCCAAGTATTACACTAGAATCTTTTCTTCCAAACACATCTGTAGCCATAAATGCTGGACCTGACATATAGCAATATACACAAAGGCCATATGCAATTGAAAATAAAAAAGCAAACACACTTATTTTACTTGCAATCAACATTCCAAGTACTGCTGTAATTTCTAAAATACCAGCTATTGACATAGCTTTTATTGTTCCTAATCTATCAAAAAGAACTCCACCACCAATATTACCAACTAAACAAAATACTGCAAAGGTTGACCCTAATGTTCCTACAAGAGTAGGACTTAATTTTAAACCATTTGTAAAATATGTAGCATATTGAGTACTTAATGCTGCAATTGATATCCCAATTAACGCATATCCAACAGCAAAAGTCCAAAAAAACGGATTTTTTCTTACAACTTTAATACCTTCACCCTGAAATGCTTTTGTAAGAACTTTTCTATCTTTTAATCTTTCGTCTATATTATTATCTAACTCTTCTGATTTTGGAAGTCTTATAAATAATAATATTGTCGGTAAACTAATTATTATTGAAGCCACACCAAATATTAAATAACTTGTTGAAGGACCTTTAGTTGCTAAAATATGTGAAGTTATCTCTTGTAAAAATACATTTCCTATTGATCCACCTGAAAATGCTAGTCCTAAAGCTTTGCCTCTTCCATTTCCAGGAAACCAATTATTAATTACATAAGGAACACCTAATCCTGAAAATAATACACATCCTACTTGACATATTGCTGAGTATATATAAAATTCCGGCAAATTATGAGCAAGTCCAAAAAGAAAAAATCCTAAACTTGATAAAGTTGTACCTATTATAAATAAAATTTTAATATTTACTTTTCCAAATAATTTACCTAAAAAAGGAGAACAAACAGAAGATGCAAGTGCTCCAAATGTAAATATTAAAGAAAAAGATGCTAAACTAAAATTAAAATGTCTAACCACATATGGAACAAATAATGGTTGTATATTTTGTGCTATTCCAAAGGGAATAGCTTGCATAAACATACAAACAAAAATTATAAAATATTTATGCTTATTCAATTTTTCAGCTATAATAACCCTCTTTTCTAAATAAACATTACAAATAAAATAATATCTCGTTTATTTTTAATATTCTAAAAAACTAAGCTTTATAAAAAATATTAAATAATCATCCCTTAATTCTATGAATTTAAAGTAAAAAATTCTTAGTCTTTATAATCTAATTTAAGAAAATTTATTTTATTTGTAATGTTTATTGCTTATAATTATAATGTTTTAATTTTGTCTTATTAGTTTACATAATTTATTTGTAGTTCTTCAGAATATGGATAAACTTTTATTTCGTTTCCATCTAAATCTTCATTATGCATATTTATTGCATTAATTTGATTATTTTTGTATGTATTATAATAGTAAATACCTTTTTCTAATGACATACAAGATGAATACTGAGTTAAATCGCTTTTTTTCTCAGGTGTTCTAACAGCTCCACTGGTCATAGCTACATTATTTAATATATGATAAAATTCTCCTATATCTACATGTTCTATTTCATTTAACATTAAGAAATGTCTTAAAAAAGCTGCTCTTATAAATCTAGAAGCTGGTGTTTCATCTCCTGGCATTCCTACTGCTCCTACTCCTACTCCTAATGGTGATAATTCTTCTCTATCCCATTTTGTACTAATAACTTGTTCTGAACTTAATCCCATATATTGACGTAAATTTGTTAAATGCCAATCAAAAGTTGGTGAATTTGTTAAAACGCCTACTGTATTATCAAAAATACTTAATTTTTCTTTTGTATTTTCAATAACTATACATTCACCGGTTTTATCTGTTACCATCCAATGTAATGTTGCTTCTGGAATATTAGGACCAAAAGGTTTATTCATTAAATTTAAGTTTTTCAATTCTTCTTTTAATTCCTTTACACTTTGAAATTGTCCTAACATCCAAAGCATAAAATCATGACATGGAATATTATGAGCTCCTTCTTTTGATTCATCTGATAAATAAGAATATCCTGGAAAATTTAATCCTGCACATGCTAATCCTTTTTCATTCATACCATCTGCAAGCATAGGATGACCTGCCATTAAAGTCATCATTCCTATAATTGCATACTTGGTTATAAACTTTTCATTATTAACAGTACTTGCATAAGTAAAACTTCTTGGAATAACTCCTACTTGTTGATTAAAAGAAAATTCAATATCCATATTTCTTCCAAACAAATGTTCACCATCTTTAGTTTTTAATAATAATCCTGTACACATTTATTTTAACACCTCTTTCAATTATATAATATATAACATATTATTGATA
>NZ_WHJC01000111.1 GCF_009295725.1 Clostridium tarantellae | reverse complement strand
TTTCGTCAATACTATTCATAGAACCAAATTCCTCCTGTGGTTTATTAGTATTGGTTGTATTAATAGTTTGCACAGTTTTTAGGAATTTGGTTCATTTTTTTAAAATTAATTTTTAATTACTTGTAAAGTGGTGTTTATACTATTTAATAATAGCTTTTAACTTTAAGACTAGGTAAAAACAATACTAATTTTTAAATATTATATATAGTTAAAACTGGTATAATGTAAATAGAATATTATAGATTAGCAATAGTGATAAAAAGGAGCAATAAACTAATGGATAGAGAAATTATAGAGAATTTTAATCCTTTCGACCCTAGAACGGAGGGGGAAGAATTTTTGCTAAGGCATTTTACAACTAGTCCTAGATTTAAAGGGTGGACCATATTTGAACAACCACATATAAATTCAATGAAACCTGATTTTATATTGCTTAATCCAGATAAAGGAATTATAATTATAGAAGTTAAGGATTGGAATTTATCATCTGATATATATGAAAATGGTGGATATATTAAGGGGCATAATGGTAATAAAATTAATAAAAATCCAATAAATCAAGTTGAAAATTATAAAAATTTAATTTTGAAAACAGAATTAATAAATAGTGTATACTTATCGGAAATGTTTAATGATGTATTTTTTGGTTGTGTTGAAACTGTAGTTTATTTTCATAAAGCAACTAAATTTGAAGCAAAAAAATTTTGTAACGCAAGCAATAAGCATACAAAAATTTGGACAAAAGGTGACATAGATTATATTAGTAATATAGATAATAAACTAAATGCTTTTCAGCATACATATGCATTATCTTTAATTAAATCAAAATTAAATCATAATGGGCTGTTAGCTGAATTAGTAAAAGAATTAACATCTAATCTTCAATATTCTGATTATAACTATGAACGAAAACAACCAATTAAACTTACATATGAGCAAGAAAAATTAGCAAAACTGCAAAAAGGTTCTATTCGTAGATGGAGTGGAGTTGCAGGAGCAGGAAAATCATTATCTTTAGCTCAAAAAGCAGTTAATGCAATAAAGGAAGATAAAGCAGTTTTAATCCTAACTTTTAATATTACTTTAAGGCATTATTTAAGAGATTTATGCAGCCAACAATTTGGTATAGGTAGTTATAAAGGAGAAAGAAAAAAATTAAAGTCTAATTTAACAATATGTCATTTTCATGATTTTCTAAAAATTATTATGATGGAGCATGAAATAGAAATAATACATGATGAAGATGATGATGATTTTACACAAAAATGGATAAATATAATTAATTTATATATACAAAATAATACTATTAAAAATAACTTAAAATATGATTATATATTGATTGATGAGGGACAAGATTTCCAAGGAGAGTGGATAAGATTTTTAAAGCAGTTCTTTACTAATGAAGGGGAGATATTTATAGTTTATGATAAAGCTCAAGATATTTATAAGCATGGTGTTTGGATAGAAGATAGTAATCAGATAAAGAACATTGGCTTTAGAGGACAGCCTGGAAATATAAAAGTATCAATGAGACTCCCACAAAAAATAGTATCTTTAGTACAAGATATACGAAATGAATTTAATATAGATGCTGAAGAAATTAAGCCCAATACTAATACTCAACAATCATTTATTGAGATGACAAAATGGATAAATTCCTCAGCGATTACTATGATAGAGAAATTAGACCAAATCGAAAATCAAGTTGAATTTCTAAAAGAGACTAATGTTTTAGATGATATAACTATATTAACAACTAATGAAAATACTGGGGTTGAAATAGTTAAAAGATTTGAAAATAAAGGAATAAAAACTTCACATGTATATGATAAGGAAAAGCAAAAAGATTATAGAAAACGAAGAAATGAGAAATGGAAATTTCAAGGGGGGACGGGTAGATTAAAAATCTGTTCATACCATAGTTACAAAGGATGGGAAACACCTAATATTATACTGATACTAGATGCACCAAGTACTAAATATATAGAAGGCAATATTTATGAAGGAGAGTACAACGAAAAGAATATATTTGACGCAATATTTATTAGTATGTCCAGAGTAAAAAAGAAGTCGCTAACAGGAGCGTATTCTTTTACTTGTATTAACTATTTATCAGAATATAACAGAATTGAGCAGGTATTTGATTAGAGATTTTAAAATGATAAATTACAATATCAAGTATAACACTATTGGTTGTGAAAAATAGGTAACATATTCAGTAGTTATAGTAATCGGAGCTATAACTGGATTTATAGCTATATTTACTAGTTTGTATAAAAGTAATGAAAAGTTTCGTCTATAGTAAATAAAGTTTGGACTCAAGTTAAAGGAGCAATATTTATAACGGCTTTCTTTATTAAAAGTAGTATTAACTATGTATAGTCAAAGAAATAATAGAATAAAAAATAAACTAATCCCCTGAAGACTAATATTAACTTGTTAGCCTTTGGGGGATTTTTTATTTTCATTCTTAATATTCATATTATAAAAGTACATATATAATGAAGCAATTTTCTAGTGGGTGCACTTTTTAGCGGAAACCCTAAACAATTTAGCGATAATGAAAGCTAAAAAAGGCGCTAAATTGTATCAATGTTGCAGTGCTAGGACAAGAAGAAAGTAGGTCAATTTCGCAAAACGTTACTTGGGGACAAAGAAAAAGATTTGCAGATGGCAAAGTAAGTTTAGCATATAAGAATTTTCTCGGATATGAAAAGGGGGAGGATGGTGTACCTAAGATTATTGAAAAAGAGGCTAAGATTGTAAGGTTAATTTACAAGTTATTTCTTGAAGGAAAGACTCCTACAGGTATAGCAAAATATTTAACAGAGTCAAAGATACCAACACCAGCTAGGAAAAGTATATGGCAAGGAAGTACGGTATCTAGTATTCTAAAAAATGAAAAATATAAGGGAGATGCTCTTCTTCAAAAGAGTTTTACAGTAGACTTTTTAACAAAGAAAACAAAAGTTAATGAAGGAGAAGTTCCACAGTATTATGTGTAAGAGAGTCATCCAGCCATAGTTACAGCAGAGGTTTATGAATTGGTACAAGAAGAGTTTAAAAGGAGAAAAGCAGCAGGTAAGTATACCAGTGCAATAAGCTCCTTTGCTAGCCGAATTGTATGTGGGGATTGTGGAGGGGTTTATGGAAGAAAGCTATGGCATTCTAATAGTAAATATGCAAAGACAATATGGCAATGCAATAATAAGTTTAAAAAGAGGAAGTTTTGTAAGACACCACATTTAGATGAAGAATTAGTAAAGAAAGCTTTTATAGATGCTTTTAACAGTTTAATTGAAAACAAAGAAGAAGTATTAAAAGAGTATGAAGATATTATTAAAAAGCTTAGTGATTTTAGTAAACAAGAAAATGAACTTTCTAAAATAGATAAGAAATGCAAAAGTGTTGAAAAAGAAGTAAAGAGATTAATTGCAGAAAATGCCCGATCACCAATGGATCAAGATGAATTTAATAGAGAGTACAATGAAAAAGTTAAAAGGTACAATAGTTTAGAAAAACGGCATAGTGAAATAAAAAACGAAATCACAAGGTGTAACGGAAGAAAGAATCAAATTCAAGATTTTATTAAGAATCTTAAAAGTAAAGAAGAAATACTTCATGAATTTGATGAAGGGTTATGGAGTGCAACTCTTAATTCCATGATTATAAAATCTGAAAAGGAAGTAGTATTTGGATTTAAAGATGGAAATGAGTTACCCTAGACTTTAAATTAGAGGTGAGCCATGAGAAAAGTTACAGAGATTAAATCAAGAAAAAACATATTAAATGAATTTAAAAGGCTTAGGGTATGTGCTTATGTTAGAGTATCTACTGATAGTAGAACACAGTTAAATTCCTTTGAGAATCAGAAAGAATATTATGAAAGGCTTATAAGGGGAAATCCTTACTATGAATATTGTGGAATATTTTCAGATGCTGGCATTTCAGGAGCAAGAGAAGATAGACCAGGTTTTAAGAGTATGTTAGAAAAGGCAAAAGCAGGAGATATTGATTTAATTATGACCAAATCAATATCTCGGTTTTCAAGAAATACATTAGTGCTTTTAGAAAATATACGGTCACTTAAAGAAGTAGGTGTAGGAGTTATTTTTGAAGAACAAAACATAAATACTCTTAAGGGTGAAGGGGAGTTAATGCTAACAGTACTTGGAGCTATAGCAGAGGAAGAACGCAAATCAGTTTGTAGCAATGTTAGGTGGGCCATAGAAAAGAAGTTTAAAAGTGGAGAAGTTAAGATAGATACAAATAATTTATTAGGCTATGAAAGAAATAAAAAAGGAAAAATAGTTATAAATAAAGAGCAAGGAAAAATAATTAGAAGAATATATGAGCTTTTTCTTCAAGGGGTTCCAGCATATAGTATTGCTAAAAAATTAAATGAAGAAAAAGTACCTACCTATGCTACTAAACCTTGGAGCTCAGGTAGAATATTAGATATTATATCAAATGAAAAATACAAAGGTGCCTGCCTTATGCAAAAGACTTTTATAACAGAGGATGGTAAGTGGAGGCGTAATAAAGGAGAAAAAGCAAAGTATTACATGGAAAAATCTCATATACCTATAATAAGTAAAAGTAATTGGGAAAAGGCGCAAGTTATAAGAGCTAATAGAAAACCTAAAAAGTATCCATTTACAGCATTATTAAAATGTTCATATTGTGGAGCTAATCTCATAAGAGTGATTCAATATAATAAACAAGTAAGTTGGGTATGTGCCACATATATGCAAAAAGGTAAAGCAACATGTAATGGAACTAAAATATTAGAAAAAAGGGTGAAAGAAATTATAGAAGACACATTAAAAGAACCTATGGTAGTAGAGGAGATTTTAAATGAGAAAAGTACAAAAAACAAGGAGCAAAAGAATTTCAATATTATACCCCTTAATCAATACTTTAAATGAAGGTAAAACAAATGATAATAAAGAAAATAAATTTAAAGTAGCAGCCTATTGCAGAGTTTCATCTAATAATGAAGAGCAAATAATAAGTTACAATGCACAAATTAAATACTTTGAAAAATACATAAAAGAAAAACCAGAATATACTTTAGTTGGAATATATGCAGATGAAGGTACATCAGGAACAGATATTAAAAAGAGAAAAGCTTTCATAAAACTTATGAAGGATGCAAGAAATAAAAAAATAGATATGATAATCACAAAAAGCTTATCTAGATTTGGAAGAAATACTTTAGAATGCTTAAATAGTATAAGAGAGCTTAAAGAATTAGGAGTAGACGTATTCTTTGAAAAAGAAAACATACATACCAAAAATAGTGAAGGAGAGATGTTAATTACATTACTATTAGCAGTAGCACAAAATGAAAGCCAAGCTATGTCACAAAATATAAAATGGGGAATACATAGAAGATATGAATGTGGATATGTAGAAAGCGTACCAAGTGGTAAATTCTTTGGTTACTATAAAGATAAAGAAGGAAACCTTGTTGTTGATGAAAATCAAGGAAAAGTTGTTAAAAGAATATATGAAGAATTTCTTAATGGCTATGGATACTATCAAATAGCTAAAAGACTTACAGAGGAAGAAATTACCACAGAAATAGGAAATGAAGTATGGAGTTGGAGTACATTAAAGAAAATACTTACAAATGAAAAATATAAAGGAGATACCTTATTTCAAAAAACATTTAATGCAGATTATCTAACAAAGAAAAGGGTAAAAAATACAGGTCAATTACCAAGCTATTATTATGAAAATACACATACTAATATTATTGATAAAGATATATGGGAGTGTGTACAACTTGAATTTGAAAGACAAGCTAAGATGACTGAAGAACATAAAATGTATAAATATCATCAACATAGTGAAATGTTGCCCTTCAGTGGAAAAATGTTTTGTATCCACTGCGGAAAGGTAATGGTAAGGAAACAATCAAAAAGAAAAGAAGATAAGGGAGAATACTATTGGTGTTGTAAAAGATATAGAGAAGGACGGTGCAAACCAGTACCAAAAGATGCTTGCACAAATGGAATAAGAATAAAAGATAAAGAGCCAGAACAAATTTTTATAAAAGCTTGGAATGAACTAGTAAAGAATAAAGCTTGGCAGAAGATATTAAGTAATAGAACTATACTCCAGCAATATAAATTGGAACAATTAACTAAACTTATAGAAGACCATGGAAAGATTAATAAGATGACATATGAGTTAATGCTAAAAACTTTAGATTACATAGAAATAGGAACTGATGATATAGCAATAGTGAGTTTCCTTGCAGGAGTTAGGATTAATATTAAGATTGAAAATATATAAAGATATGAAATTGAAAATGGAATTAAAGGATAGTATAAATCCCCACTAGACTAATTGTTTAAAGATGTCTTGTGGGGATTTTTAATATTATTTAAAAAATTAGAATTAATTTAAAGAATAGCATATAAAAATATGGAGAATTTTTATATTTTGAGATATAATTAAAATATAAGTTGTATATATTGGAATAAAAAATATATTATGCTTAAATAAGATATAATTGGCAATATGTATTTTCTTTATTTTTTTTAAAACTCTTAGAGCTATTTACTGCAAAGCAAGGACGACAATAATTTTTAAGCTTACAAGTAATACAAGTAGTGGATTTCAATATATGATTTTTTCTAAGTTCGATTAAAGTAGAAGAAGTATTCCAATAATCTATTAATCGGTTAAATTTTTCAGGGATGAATAAATGTCTGCAAGGTGTAAAATTACCATCAACATTTAATGTAAATGAATCCAATCCAGCAGTACATCCTTTGTAAAGTCCGATATTTGTATTTGAAAAAATATTTCTTCCCATATAGGCTTTTAATTGAGAAAAACATTTATCAATTACTATATTAACGCTACCATTGTATTTCTTTACAAAAACAGATATTTTTTCAAATTGTTCATTTGAAGGAAAATTTTTTAATATTCCTTCATTGTTGGGTTTTATGCACATTATAACTACAGTAGAAACATTATATTTTTCAGCTAATTTAATTAAGTTGGGAAAATCATCTGAATTGTTTGACTGCATAACCCAATTTAAAACGGTTTTATCAAATTTAAATTGAGATAATATTTTTAAAGCATTTATAGCTAAATTATATCCATTTCTTGAAAAAGAGTTAATTTTTTCAGTAGATCCATTTAATGAAACAAAAATATAATTTATTCCATTATAAATTAATTTATTTAAAATTAACTCAGTAAAACCCCAACCTGATATAGCTATATTAGGAAAAATTTTATTTCTATGACATGCATTTATTAATTCTAATAAATGAGGATATAACAAGGTTTCACCACCACTAATATTTATGTACTCTACATTTAATTCAGTTGCTTGTCTAATTATATTAAGCGCTAAATTTTTATTGATATCTTTTCCTACATTTAATTTACAATAACATTGAGGACATTCTAAAGGACATCTATCTGTAACCTCAATATTAATTAATTTGGGTTTTTCTAAAAACTTAATCATATGTATATATAAAGCCTCCTATTAAATTTATTAACAATATTATAACATTTAGATAAATTTAACCAAAATAGGTTTTAATTAAATTTACTATATATTTTAAGAAAGAAAGGTGTTTAAATATGGAATCAAAAGATAGCAAAAATGATATTTTCAAAGATATGGAAGAAGACATATATAAGTCTTCTTTATCAGACAAAGAAAAACATAAAATATTAAAAAATATATTAAAGTTAAAAGAAGAAAAAATTAATATTATGATTACAGGAGCAACAGGATGCGGTAAAAGTTCAACTATAAATGCATTATTTAATACACAAATTGCAAAAGTAGGCAGTGGGGTAGATCCAGAAACTATGGAAATTAGTAAATATGATTTAGATAATTTAGTTTTATGGGATAGTCCAGGATTAGGTGATGGAAAAGAAGCAGATATTAAACATTCTAAAAATATTATAAAAAAATTAAATGAGTGTGATGAGGATGGTAATGCCTTAATTGATTTAGTACTTGTTATTTTAGATGGAAGCAGTAGAGATTTAGGAACATCTTATGAACTTATAAATCAAGTAATAATTCCTAACCTTGGTAAAAATCTTGGTAAAAATAAAAAAAATAGAATTTTAATAGCTATAAATCAATGTGATATGGCTATGAAGGGGAGAAATTGGAATGGAGAAGAGAATAGACCTAAAGAGCCATTAATTAAATTTTTAGACGAAAAAGTTCAATCAGTAAGTAGAAGAATAAAAGAAGGAACAGGTGTGGATATTACACCGATTTATTATTCAGCTGGATTTAAAGACGAATATGATGAACAAAGGCCATATAATTTATCTAAATTATTATACTTTATTATTAAACATACCCCAAAAGAAAAGAGATTATCATATGTTAACAATATTTCACAAAATGATGATGTGTGGAAAGATAACGATGATTTAAAAGATTATTCTACAGAAATAAAACAAAGCTTTGCAGAGACAGTTTCAGAATTCGCTAGTAATGGCGCTGATATTGGTGAAGAAATGTTAGGGAAAGTTTTTGGCAGTACAGGAGAAATGATTGGTAGAGCAGTAGGAGGCGCTGTTGGTGCAGTTGCTGGAACCGGTAAAGCAATTTGGAATGCTATAACAAGTTGGTGATGAAATGTTTGAAAATTATAGAATTCAAGACATAAGAAAAAAATTAGAAAAAGCCAAGTTTAAACCACTTGATGTAATGGTAACAGGTGTAACAGGCGCAGGAAAATCTTCAACATTAAATTCTTTATTTAAAAGAGAAGTTGCTAAAGTTGGTATAGGTGTAGATCCGGAGACTATGGAATTAGACAGTTATGAACTTAGTGATTTAATAAGATTTTGGGATACACCTGGTTTGGGTGATGGAGTAGAGATAGATAAGATACATTCTAAAAAAATAATAGATTTATTATATAAGACATATTCTTTAGATAATATTAAATATGGATGGATTGATTTAGTATTAATAATTATCGAAGGTTCTAATAGAGATATGGGTACTACATATGATTTAATTAATAATATTATTGTTCCAAATTTTCAGAGAGATAGAATTTTCATTGCTATAAATCAAGCTGATATTGCAATGAAAGGAAGGAATTGGAACATGACTTCTAATGAACCTAATCATAAATTGAAATCATTTTTAGATGAACAAGTAAATTCTATAAGAAGAAGAGTTAAAGAAGCTACGAATGTAGAAATAATAAAACCTATATATTATTCTGCTGAACATAATTATAATATTGATAAATTACTTGATATGATTATTGATAATATACCAAAAAAGCGTAGAGACTTATTATAAAAGGGGAGCTTAAAGTGGAAAAGATTTTAGACAAAGTTAATCATGAGCTAGATAAAATTGAGTTAAATGAAAAAACTAAAAATCTTATTAAACAAAAAATTACTGAGCTAAAAAATAATAAATTAAATATTATGATAACCGGAGCAACAGGTAGTGGTAAAAGTTCAACAATAAATGCACTATTTGATAAAAACATAGCAGTAGTTGGACAAGGAACAAATCCAGAAACTATGGAGATCAAAAAATATGAATTAAACAATATTATATTATGGGATACACCAGGACTAGGAGATAACCCTATCCAGGATAATAATCATATTAAGAATATTATTAAATTACTTAATAAAAAAGATGATAGTGGAAAAGCATTAATAGATTTGGTTTTAGTTATTATTGATGGATCAGTAAGGGATATGAAAACTTCTTTTGAACTTATCAATGAAGTTATCATACCTAATATTCCAGATGAAAATAGAATCTTAGTTGCTATAAATCAATGTGATATTGCAATGAAAGGTCGTGGGTGGAATAACATGTTAAATATTCCCGAAGAAAATTTAATAAAATTTTTAAATGAAAAAGTTGAATCAGTAAAAAATAGAATATATAATTCTACAGGTGTTGTAATTAATCCAATTTATTATTCAGCATTATATAAATATAATATTTCAAAGTTATTATGTTATATAATTAAGTCAACACCAGATGAAAAAAGAGTTATATATATGGATAAAATCAATAAAGATCCGTTAATGTGGAAAAAAAATGATGATCTTATGAATTATAATTATGAAATACAAAATGAAATAAGTGGTTCATTAACTAAAGCTTTAGATTCATCTGCTAAAGGAGCAATTGCTGGTGCAACTATAGGAACATTAGTGCCAATAATTGGACCAATTATTGGAGCAGGAGTTGGAGCTACTTTAGGGTTTATTGGCGGATTATTTGGAGTTTAACATTAATTAATTTAAAAATATTTTAACTAAATTTATAATTGAAAATGGAATTAAAGGATAGTATAAATTCCCACGAGACTAATTGTTTAAAGATGTCTTGTGGGGATTTTTTATGGAATAGTACGCAAAAAGCATTATGCTTTATATGTAGAGGTAAATTTAATATTTACTAATACAGTTTATATTCAAATTTTAAAACTTTAAATCAAAATATACAATAATTTGTTTGACAAACAGCACTCATTTTATTTTTTTATAAATGTTGTTTATTTAACAACCTATAAAAGTAAAAACTGTGGAATTTTATTAATTGGTTTTGTATAATGGAAGTATATATTATAATTAGTGGTATTTGGTGAAAAAATAATGTTAACTATAATAGTGCAAAAATGCTTGAATAATTTTACAGCATAATAAAATAAAAAAACATTTATGATAAAACCCTGTTATAATTAAGTTCTCACACAAAAAAAACACACAAGGAGTTAAACATAAAT
>NZ_WHJC01000110.1 GCF_009295725.1 Clostridium tarantellae | reverse complement strand
ATTTAATATTAACAATTTTGATTATTTTTGTAAATGTTTAAAGATAATGTTTACATTTTTTTTCATAAAAACCTTTTTGTATATGAACAATATGTTTTTATGGAGGTTTTTTTATGTGTAAAATTAAAGTGCAAAAAATTTTAAATTTAGTAGAATCAAAAATAAATTATTTTTCTAATATGTTAGGTTATGCAGAAGCAAAAACAGATTTAATTATTTATATAATGAATCTTTACAAGAAAATTGATTTTTTAAAATTTAATAATGAAAATGAATTAAAGTATTTTATTTATAAATGTTTAGATAATGAAAGAAAAAGATTATTTTTTAAATCAAAAAAGGTGAAAGAATGTGAGCAAGTAAATTCTTATGTGGTAGATATTAACATGAATACTTTAAGCTATTCAGATAAATTTCATACGGATATGTATTTCTTTGATTTAATAAGCAATCTTTCACCTAAACAAAAAAATATTATATATTATAAATTTTATTTACAATTATCTGATGTTGAAATTTCTAATAAATTAAATATTTCTAGACAAGCTGTTAATAAAACAAAGTTATTGGCATTATCAAATTTAAAAAAAGTTGTATTAAGTTGAAAATAAATTAAAATTTTAGGTTTTAAATTGAGTAAACTTTATAATTTTAAAATATTATATTTTAATTAAATAATAAAACTTGTAGGTACAAGATTTTATTTAATAGCTTAAAAACTAAGTAAATAAATTATAAAACTTAGGTTTACATATAAAAGAAAAAATAACTTTTAGTTAATGTAACATTTAAAAATATAAAAGTTATTTAAGAAAGGAGTACACTTTGTAGTAATAAATAAATTATTAAGAAAGAAAAAGTGATAATTAAATTTATATTTAAGGAAGTGATGCTTTTAAGAAAAATTTAAAGAAATAAAAAACTTTATAAAAAGTATACAAAATAAAGTATTAATATGCTTAGGAGGAATAAATTATGAATAAAAATAAAAAACCAAATTTTCTAATTTTTGTAGTGGATCAAATGCAATCTTTTTCTATGGGGTGCAATGGAAATAAAGAAGTAAAAACACCTAATATAGATAAGTTAGCTTCTAATGGAGTTACATTTAAAAGAGCTTATTGTAATAATCCAGTATGTACTCCTTCAAGATCAACTATGATAACAGGACTTTTACCAAGACAACATGGATGTTTAAGTAATGGTAGAGTATTATCACAACATATTCCAAACCTACCAGGAGTATTACATAATCATGGATATAAAACTCATTCAGTTGGTAAATTACATTATCATCCATATGTAAATGATAAGATGAAGTTATTAGCAGGAGAGTTTTCATGGGAAGATAAAAGACTTTGGGATAGAGGAGAGATTACTAAATTACCTAAAGGATATTATGGATTTGATACTCATGATTTCTTAGGTGGACATGGTAGATATTGCTTTGGAGAATATATTAAATGGTTAAATGAAAAAGATCCAACTGCAAGAGATAAATATAAAATTGAAAATTCTTATCTTCATGTAAGAGATGCTTGGAGAATGAATATACCTAAAGAACTACATTATAATAAATGGATTGTGGAGAAAACAAAAGAATATTTAGATGGAGTAGAAGATAATGACAACTTCTTTTTATGGTGTTCATTTCCAGATCCACATTTGCCATTTGCATCTTGTAGACCATATAGTGATATGTATAATCCAGAAAAATTGACTTTACCGAAGACATGGAATAATGACCATGATCATTTAGAACATTTAACTAAAGTACGTAAATATTTATATAAAGCACCTTTACCTTTAGATGAAACATATTTAAGAGAAGTTATGGCTCAAACTTATGGCATGATAACTCATATAGATGATTCTATAGGTGAAATTATGAAGCATTTAAAAGATAAAGAACTAGATAAAAATACAGTTATAGTATTTATGTCAGACCATGGTGAATATCTTGGTTCTCATAATTTAGTATATAAAGCAGCTTGGCAATTAGAGCAAACTTTAAGAGTTCCATTTATATGGTCAAGCCCTTTCGCTAAAAATAAAGGCAAAGAAAGAAAAGAGGTTGTTAGTTTAATAGATTTTGCACCTACTATATTAGAATATGCAGGTATAGATGAAGAAGAGTTTTGTCTAAGAGGGTTACCACAAGGAGAGTATAAAACTTTACCAGGTAGAAGTTTAGTACAAGCAGTAGAGAAAAATAATAATTTAGAAAAAATACCTGCATTAGTAGAAAGTGATGAAGATTGTTATCTAGGAAAGATTTATAGAACAAGAACTATTGTAGAAGATAGATTTAAACTTACAATTTATCCTCATAATGGAGGAGGAGTTCTAGTAGATCTAAAAAATGATCCAGATGAAGAGGTAAATTTATATTATGATAAAAAGTATGGAAATATTAGAAATAATTTAACAGAAAAAATGCTTACAAAGTTAATGGTTACAGATAGGTTAGAAAGACCAAGAATTTGTAGTACTTTATAAAGTTAGCAGTGACAATAAGGGAGGAATAAATATGGAAGTTGATATATTAAAAATGGTAGCAACACAAGGTTTATTTGCAATTTTGTTTACTTATCTTCTTTTTTATGTATTAAAGGAAAATAGTAAAAGGGAATTTAATTATCAAAACATAGTCAAAGAATTAACTGAAATGTTACCTCCAATAAAAGAGGATGTTGAAAAAATAAAAGAAAAGGTATTTAAATAAGAATAGAGCTTATTTTTGGTGGGAAAATAGATAAGAGGTGATTTTTATGTCAAAACAAAAATTAAAAGCTAATGTTAATAATAAAATATTGGGTAATTATACTAAAGGTGCAATTAAAAGCTTTGAAGAAAATATAGTTACTAAAACAGATTATCTAGAGACATCAAAAGTTATTAAAGGGAAAGAAAATGGAATAGAATAGTAAAATTTAATTACTTTTTAAGAATATACTAAAAGTTAATTGTAGCATATTTAATTATTAGTTTTAGTCTTTAATATTATAAAACTAGTAATTATATAGTCTAATAGAACTTTTGGTATATTCTTTTTATTTCCTAGGATTTATAAACTTTAATTGAAGTGTTGAAGATAATGATGAATCAGATAACATTTGTTAAATATAAAAACAATTGTTTGAGAAATAAAGTAAATGTTAAGGAAATATAATATAAATTATTAATTTATTTATTTATAATCTAGAAAAAAGAAAAAGTGTTTTCAACAAATGTTTATAATATTAACATTTGTATTGAAAAAGTTTTCTTGCTTTGCTATTATGATATCAACACATAGTTTATGAAGTTAATTAAATATAGGAGGAAATAAACCTTAGAGGTTTAATGATAATTTCATGGATGTAAAGGAAGAATCTTTAAAATTACATAAAGAGAAAAAAGGAACTATTAAAATTGTAGGAACAATGCCTGTTTCTAATAGAGAGGAGTTATCAGTAGCATATACTCCCGGAGTTGCAGAACCTTGTATTCAAATAGCTAAGGATAAAAGTAAGGCTTATGATTACACAATTAAAGGAAAGAGTGTAGCAGTTATAACTAACGGAACTGCTGTATTAGGGCTTGGTAATATTGGTCCAGAAGCAGGTATGCCAGTTATTGAAGGTAAGGCTTTACTTTATAAAACTTTTGCTGATATAGATGCATTTCCCATAGCTTTAGATGCTTTTGATCCAGATGAAATTGTTCATATTATAAAAGCAATGTCACCAGGGTTTGGGGGTATACATTTAGAGGATATAAAAGCACCTGAATGCTTTTATATAGAAGACAAATTAAAAGAAGAATTAGATATTCCAGTTTATCACGATGATCAACATGGAACTGCTATTGCAGTACTTGCAGGAGTTTATAATGGTTTAAAAATAATAAATAAAAAAATTGAAGATATAAAGATTTTAATAAATGGAGCTGGAGCTTCGGGTATAGCTATTACTAAACTATTATTAAGAGCAGGAGCTAAAAATATTGTTTTATGTGATATAAATGGAGCAATTGTTGAAGGTGATGAAAACATTAACAAAGCTCAAAAGCATATTGCAAAAATTACAAATAGAAATTTTGAAAAAGGTAATTTAGAAGATTTAATTAAAGGTAAAGATTTATTTATTGGAGTTTCTGTTGGAAATTTAGTAACTAAAGAAATGGTTAGCACAATGAATAAAGATGCTATGATTTTTGCTTTAGCAAATCCTATTCCAGAGATATTACCTAAAGAAGCTAAAGCAGGTGGTGCTAGAATTGTTGCTACTGGTAGAGGAGATTTTCCTAATCAAATAAATAATTTATTAGTGTTCCCAGGGATATTTAAGGGAGCTTTAAAGTCTAGAGTTAAAGAAATAACTCCTGAAATGAAAATTGAAGCAGCAAAAGGCATTGCAAATTTAATTCCAAAAAATGAATTAAATGAAGAAAATATAATCCCTAGTGTTTTCAATAGAAGAGTAGTTGATGTAGTAGCTCATGCTGTAGAAGATATAGCACATAAGCATATTAAGAAAATTAGTTAGTTATAAGAGAAATACTTTGGAATATTTAAATTTTACGAAAAATATAATAGAAAACTCTAGAGATATAGAATTAAAAAAAGTAGATAGATTTTTAAAATTGCAAGGATTAATATTTGATTTTCACGTAGATTATACTACAGTTTTATATGATGCAGGAAGAATTATTGCAACAGGCTCTTTCAAAAAAAACATTTTAAAATGCATTGCAGTAAGTGAAGAATATAAAGGTCTAAACTTAACTAATAAGATTGTATCAGAACTTATTAATGAACAATTTAGAAGAGGATATTCTCATTTATTTATATATACTAAACCTAAAAATACAGAAGTTTTTAAAAGTCTTGGATTTTATGAAGTAGAAAGAGCTATGGATAAAGTAGTTTTATTTGAAAATATTAAAAATGGAATAAAAAAGTATTGTGAAAAGTTAATTAAAGAAAGTTCAAAAAATAAAGGAAAAAATATAGCAGCCATTGTTGCTAATTGTAACCCTTTTACTTTAGGACATAAATATTTAATAGAAAATGCAGCTAAAGAAAATGATTTAGTACATGTATTTGTACTTTGGGAAGATGAATCAATTTTTTCAAATGAAGATAGGTATAGGTTGGTTGAAGAAGGTACAAGCCACTTGAAAAATGTACTTATTCATAAGGCTGAGGATTACATAATATCAAATGCTACTTTTCCATCTTATTTTTTAAAGAAAAGTAGTGATGCAGTAACACTCCATGCTTTATTAGATATAAATATTTTTTCAACCTACATAGCAAAAGCATTAAATATAAAAAGAAGATATATAGGACAAGAACCTTTTTGTGAAGTTACTAAAGAATATAATAATATAATGAAAGAGGTTTTACCTTTTAATGGGATTGAAGTTATTGAAATTCCTAGGTTAAGTATTAATGGTGAAGTTGTAAGTGCAACTAAGGTAAGAACTTTGTTAAAACAAGGAAGTTTAAAAGAAATTAAAAAGCTAGTACCACCTTCTACATATAGTTTTTTAGTATCTAATTTTCTAAAAAGAAAATGTGTATAAATTTAGAATGGAGGAATTTTTAACATGGAAATTAAAAAAAGTGCTATGGCTGGAACTTTAGAGTCAAGTGATATATGTATAGTTATAGAACCTAACAACAGTGGAATAGCTATAGAGTTAAATAGTACAGTTGAAAAACAATTTGGAAAACAAATTAAAAAAGTAATAATGGATACATTAAAGGCTTTAGATATAGATAATGTAATAGTTAGAGCTAATGATAAAGGTGCTTTAGATTGTGTTATAAAAGCTAGAGTAGAAACAGCAGTTTTTAGAGGTGCTGAAATTTCAAAGATAGATTGGAGGGGGTTAAATAATGTACAAGCTTAGAAGGACTATGATGTATGTTCCAGGTAATAATCCTGGTATGGTTAAGGATGCACAGATTTATGGCGCAGATTCTATAATGTTTGATTTAGAAGACTCTGTATCATTAAATGAAAAGGATGCAGCAAGATTATTAGTTTTTAATGCCTTAAAATCTATAGATTATGAAGGTACAGAAACTGTAGTTAGAATAAATGGACTAGATACTGAATTTGGTATTTTAGATATTGAAGCCATTGTTAGAGCACAGCCAAATGTAATTAGACTTCCTAAAACAGAAAAAGCTCAAGATATTATAGAGGTAGAAAAAGAAATTGAAAGAGTTGAAAAGGAAGCTGGCTTACCAATAGGACAAATAAAAATTATGGCAGCTATTGAAAGTGCTTTAGGAGTTATAAATGCTTATGAAATAGCTAAATCTAGTAAAAGACTTATGGGTATAGCTATTGGAGCGGAAGATTTTGTAACAGATATGAGAACAACTCGTTCTTTAGAGGGAATAGAATTATTAACTGCAAGAAGTCAAATATTATTAGCAGCAAGAGCAGCAGGTGTATATGCTTTTGATACAGTATTTTCAGATGTAAATGATGAAGAGGGATTTATAAAAGAAGTTGAACTAATAAAACAATTAGGTTTTGATGGAAAATCAGTAATAAATCCAAGACAAATAAATCCAGTACATAAAATTTATACCCCTTCAGAAAAGGAAATTAAAAAATCAATACGTATAATAAAAGCAAGTGAAGAGGCTAAACAAAAAGGTTCAGGAGTTGTTTCTTTAAACGGAAAAATGGTTGATAAACCTATAATAGAAAGAGCACAAAGAACTTTAATGTTAGCTAAGGCTTCAGGTATATGTGTAGAGTGTGGAGGGGAACAAAATGATTAATAAAATAGGAAGAGAAATACCAAAAAAAATAGTGGGTATAAAAGATGTTAAACCATTTGAAGGACCTTTTGTATTAAAACCTGATTGTAGAAGATTTGGAAGAAGAGTTACAGCTGGTACAACTAGTGAAAGCAAGATTTTACGAAATATAGAAGAAGCTATAATTAAAACTGGTTTAAAAGATGGCATGACTATATCCTTCCATCATCATTTTAGAGAAGGTGATTTTGTATTAAATATGGTTATGGATGTTATTGCTAAGCTAGGTATTAAAGATTTAACTATAGCTGCTAGTTCTTTAAATAAAGTACATGAACCACTAATAACACATATAAAAAATGGTGTAGTAACTCAATTAATTACTAGTGGGATTAGAGGTCCTTTAGCTGATGCTATATCAAATGGATTAATGAAAAATCCAGTAATAATACGTTCACATGGTGGTAGAGCTCGTGCCATTGAAATGGGTGATATTAAAATAGATGTAGCATTTTTAGGTGCACCAAGCTGTGATGCATATGGAAATGCAAATGGATTTAATGGTAATTCATTTTGTGGTTCTTTAGGATATGCTAAAGTTGATGCTGAATATGCAGATAATGTTGTAATGATTACAGATAATTTAGTACCATACCCTAATATGCCAGCAAGTATTTCTCAAACAGATGTAGATTATGTAGTAGTTGTTGAAGCTATAGGTGATCCTAAGGGAATAGTTTCAGGAGCTACTAGATATACAAAGGATCCAAGAGAACTTTTAATAGCTAACTATGCAGCAGAGGCTATTAAAGCATCAGGTTATTTAAAATCAGGATTTTCAATGCAATGTGGTACAGGGGGAGCATCATTAGCTGTTGCTAGATTTTTAAAGGAAATAATGATTGAACAGGATATAAAAGCAAGTTTTGCATTAGGAGGTATAACAGGTCAATTTGTAGAAATGCATGAAGAGGGACTTATAGATAAACTATATGATACTCAAAGTTTTGATTTAAGAGCAGCAAAATCTATAGGTAATAATTTAGGGCACTGTGAAATAGATGCATCTTTTTATGCTAATCCATTTAATAAAGGATGTGCTGTTAATTTATTAGATTTTGTAATTCTAAGCGCTCTTGAAGTAGATATAGATTTTAATGTTAATGTCATAACAGGATCTGATGGAGTATTAAGAGGTGCTTCAGGTGGACATTGTGATACAGCAGCAGGAGCTAAAATGGCCATGATAGTTTGTCCACTAGTTAGAGGAAGAATACCTACTATTGTAAAAAAAGTTAATACTGTTGTAACTCCAGGAGAAACTATAGATTTAATAGTTACAGATAGAGGAATAGCTATTAATCCTATTAGAAAAGATTTAATAGAAAAAATGTCAAAAACTAATATTCCTACATTTACAATAGAAGAGTTACAAGAGAAAGCAGAAAAGATTACAGGAATTCCTGAACCTATTGAATATATTGATAAAATAGTTGGTGTAGTTGAATATAGAGATGGAAGTATAATAGACGTAATAAGACAGGTGAAATAGTATTGATGAATAGTTTTATGAATTCGGAAAAAATGAAATTATTAGAAGAAATACTTAAAGGAAAAGAGGAAAGAGTAGAATTACAAAAAAAACTTATTTATAAATATAATAAGACTTTAGTTTCATTTTCTTTAAATATTCCAGGGCTTTATAAGGTAAAGAATAAATATTTAATTATTTTTAATGCTGGTATTGAGGCTTTAATAAAAGAAGCAAAGAAACAGAAGTTAGAAATATTAGATATAAAAGAAAATATTACCAAAGCTGGATTTGATGGTTTTTTAGTAGTTAATGCAGATGCATATACTGTGAAGAAGATGACAATTTTCATTGAAGAAAATCATAGCTTGGGTAGATTATTTGATTTAGATGTATTTGATAATAATTTTAATCAAATAAGTAGAACTAAATTTGGTGTAGGTAAGAGAAAATGTTTAATTTGTGATAATGAAGCCAATGTTTGTAGAAGAGAAAGTAATCACTTATTAGAGGAAGTTTTAAATAAAATAAATATTTTAATAAATGAATACATTATTTAATTTTAGGAGAAGTACTATGGATAATAAAAAAATACAAAAGATAAATGAAATTTCATTAGATATAGGAGCATTAGCAGTACAAGCTATTTTATATGAAGTGGCATGTTTTCCATCACCAGGACTTGTTTCACCAGTTTCTAATGGTGCTCATAAGGATATGAATTTTTATACTTTTATTGATAGTACTTCTATTATTATGAAGTCATTAGTTTTATTTGCCCAAAAGGGATTAAGTGAAAAATCACCTAAAGAAATCTTTTATGACATAAGAAATGTAGGAATTCAAGCAGAAAAAGATATGTTTTTAAAAACATTAGGAGTAAACACTCACAAGGGAATGATATTTTTGATGGGAATATGTTGTGCAGCTGTTTCTAAAGTTATATATGAAAATAAAGAGTTTAATTCAGTTCAAGCAGTTATAAAAGAGATGTGTAGTGATTTAACTTTAAATGATTTTAAAGGAATAGAAAATAAAAGTATTTTGTCTAATGGAGAAAAATTATACATTAAATATAATCTTAGAGGGGTTAGAGGACAAGCGGAAGATGGTATACCTTTAGTTTTTGATTATGCTTTAGATATTTATAGGAATAGTAGTAACCTAAGTAAAAATGACAGGCTTGTTAATACTCTTATAGGAATAATGCAATTTTGTGAAGATACTACTATAATTAATAGACACTCTTTAGAAGTATTAGAATGGGTGAAGGTAAAATCAAAACATATAATCAGTTTAGGAGGAATGAAAACTGACATAGGGAAAGATAAGATAGAAGAATTAGCTAAAGTATTTATAGAAAAAAATATAAGTCCTGGAGGTAGTGCAGATCTTTTAGGAATAACAGTTTTTCTAAGTCTTGTAGAAGAATACATACAAAAAAATTATACACACAATTAAAGAGTGTGTATAATTCAATTTTCACTTAGATTAATTATTTTAGAAGCAGTATCTTCATCAGTAATTAATACATTTATGAACTTACCTCTAAGTGCACCTAAAATAGCTTCACTTTTAAATTTACCCGATGCAATACCTATACGTTCTTCTACGTTAAGAAGAGTAGTTAAGTCTATCCCTACTACTTTTTCATTAACAGGAGAGTCTATTAACTTACCAGATATATCAAATACATGACCATATATACAACCTACTGCATTTTTAGGCTTAAAATCATGCATTAAATATTTAGACCATAAGCTTGAAGCAAATACAGCATCGGTAGTTCCAATTCCTGTGAGAACCAAGTTAGACTTATTAGCTAAAAATAAAGTATCATTTATTACTGGTTCTTGAGATAAAGATTTTCTAGCATAATCATTATCTATATATAATGGAGCATATAAGTATTTATATTTTCCGTTATATATGTTTGCTACAGTTCTTATTAAGTCAGGAGTATCTATTAAAGGATTATCCTTTGCAGCGGCACCTCTTACTTGTAATACGGTTATAGGTAATTTTTGTTTAGGTTTTAATTGTTTTATAGCACAAGATATGCTTTTTCCCCAAAGTATACCCATTATTGTATTTTCATTTATTATATTTTCTAAATATTCAGCACCTAATTTGCCTAAAGAGTGGGAAATTTCATCACCAGGAAGGAAGTTGTTATTTAAAACTATTGCCTTTTTTAAATTAAATTTTTCCATAAGCTGTTGCTCAATTTCAAACATTCTTTCATGAGGATAATTAATAGAGATTTCTACTACATTTTTATCTCTAGCTTCTTGAAGGTATTTAGATATTTTAAAACGAGTAATTGCAAGTTTTTCTGCTATTTCACTTTGAGTCATACCTAAATCATAGTACATAGTAGACAATTTAGCTAAAAATGAGAGCTTTTCAATCTCATTCATTTTTTCATATTGAGTATTCATAATAAATCCTTTCTTAAAACTCTAATATATTTTAAATTAAGTAA
>NZ_WHJC01000109.1 GCF_009295725.1 Clostridium tarantellae | reverse complement strand
CTAATAAACCTTTATTGAGTTAATGTAAAAATTTGAAAATCTGGTGATGGATTAGTTCCATCTCCATAAAACTTAATTGTATTTTCTCCTTTTTTTAATTCAACTTCAAAATAAGTAATATTAGAGTATAATTTAGTGTTATTGGTGTTGTAAATATTACCAGTATCTTTATTGTTAATAGCAATACAAAATGAATTTAAAGGATTATTGGAAAAATACTCCACTGAAACTTTATAAACTCCCGTTTTAGTTACTTTAACTGTTACTGTAGAAGAACCATTTCTTTTTCCACCTAAATTAGTTACAAAATTACTATTAGCATCTACTATTGCACCATTTTCCAGTTTTCCTGCAGCTACATTGTAAGTTCCAGGTGGTAAATTTTTTGAAGTTGAAGTATTAGGAGTAACTGTTAAAGTTCTAAGCATAGGAGTTATACAATTTTCACTGCAATAAAATTTTATAGTATTATTTCCTGCAATTAAATTAGCTTCAATAGTAAAAGTATCAAACATTGGTATATTGTCTATGAAAGTTGGTAAAAAGCTATAGGGAGTTCTAAGAAAATTATCATTGATATCTACTAATAAATAGCTTTTAGTCTTACTTACATATTGAATATTTAAATCATAAAGTCCTGCTGAAACTACATTAACTGTTAAAGTAACCTCTCCTTTTCCTTTTCCACCAAGATTATTAACTACATTAAGATCTTTATCTATAGTAGCACTTCCATTTAATTTTCCATCTGCCATTTTATAAATTATTAAAGGTTTATCCATATTTAAACTTAGAGTAACTTGTCCTATATTAGGTCCGTCTGTAAAACTATAATTTCCAGAAAATTTAATTTCATTTTCTCCACTTTTTAGTTTTATAGGAATTGTAAAAGTTTTAGCATTTTTTATTTCAAAATCAACAGTTGGTGGAAGTTTATAAATGTTTTTCATAGAAATATTATTAACTTTAAGCTTTAGAGGTCTTGAAGTATTTCCACTTAAATATTTAAAAGCTAAATCATAAAGGCCCTCTTTATCAACATTTACTTTAAGAGTGGCAGAACCATTTCTTAAACCTCCTAAACAGCAAATAAATCCAGGAATTTTAAATTTTTTAGCACCTTTAGAAAGTATAGCTTCAGTAATATCATAGGTTTTTATAAGTTCATTATTAGTAATTACAAAGGATTCTAAATCAGGTGCTAAAGGAGCTTCTATACCATAGAATTTAATAAAGTTAAAGCCCTCTACTAATGGTATTTTTATTGTGAAAGTTTTAGGATTTGGTAATGTTCCTACAGAAGTTTTAGGAAGTTTATAAATCGTTCCTGTATTAACTCCATTAATATCTAATTTTAATGGTCTATCAGTAGCTGTTGAAATATATTTAATGGTTAGATAATAATCACCGTCATCATCAGTTACAACATTTACAGTGGAAGAGCCATTAAAAATTCCTCCTAATTTAGTTGTAAATCCAGTAGTTGTATCTATAGTAGCCCCATTCTCTAAAGATCCATGGGATACATTATAGGTTGTGAAATCTGGAGCTAGAGTAAAGTTTAATTTACCTAACATAGGAGTAGAATTAATACCATTTCCATGGAATTTAATAATATCAGTTCCAGGTTTCATTACAATTGGAATTAAAAATGTTTTAGCATAGCTTTCTTCTAATTTTTCTGTTATTGGAAGATTATAGAAGGTGGTATCATTATTAATAGTTACTGCTAAAATATTCTTATTATCTCCTGTTAAATATTCAATTATTAAGTAATAAAGACCTTCAGATTCATTTTCAATTTCTATAGTGGAAGATCCATCTTTTAATCCCCCTAATCCCATTACAAAATTTTTAGAAATATCAGATATTTTTGCACCATCTTTTAAAACACCATTTTTAACAAAAAAGGTATCAGGAGAATAAGAAAATGGTGGAGATTGGGTAATTTTAAGAGTTCCAACCATTGGTGCTGGAGTTATATTATCGCCAGAAAATTCAAGTGTATTCGTTCCTTTTTTTAAAGATATTCTTTCTATAGTAAATATTTCAGCTTTAGAATTAGCTCTTCCAGCAGTCATAGGTAAATAATATGGAGAACTAATAGCTTCTTTATTTACAGTTAAATATAGAATATTTTCTTCAAAATATGCTAAATATTCTATATTTAAATCATAAAAGTTATCAGAATCTACTTCAACAGTTAATGAAACAGTTCCTTTTAAGTTTGTACCTATACCTTCAATAAAGTTATTATATACATTAAGTTTAGCGCTATTTGTTAGAGTACCAGTATAAAAGTCATAAATTTGTTTTGGGGAAATCATAAAGTTTTTCTTTAAGTCTATACTATAAATGTCAGGAACAAAATTTTCGTCATTACCATAAAATTTAATGGAATTATCTCCTTCTTCTAAAGTAATTTTAGTACTATAGGCAATAGTGGTTGTTTTACTAGTAGGAATATTATAAATAGTTTCAGTATTCACACCATTTATATCTATTAAAAGATTTCCACCTTGAGATGATAGAATTAAATTTAATAAATATTCACCATATTCATCAGTAAAATAATTTATTGCAAAGAAGTTTTCATCAAAACCTCCTAGGGAATTTATAGCTCCAGAAGGAAGTATTTTAGCATTTTCTGATAATAGACCATCAGCTAATCTAGAATTTATAGGATAATTTAAATCAACTCGTAAATTTCCAAAATCAGGTGCTAATTCAGTACCATTTCCATAAAATTTCAATGTATTTTTTCCACTATTAAGATTTATTAGTGTAGAAAATAAATCATTAAAATCTCCTATAGTTTTATAAATCTTGCCAGTATCTTTTTCATTCACATCAATTTTAAAGTTTCTATTATTATTTCTATAGGCTATTCTTAATACATATTCTCCTTCAACCTTTACTGATACATCCATGGTAAAGAAACTATTTCCTTTTCCCCCAACATCAGTAATTAAATTTTGATTTTTATCTAACATAGCTGTTCCGCCAGTAATGGCATTAGTTATGAAATAAATATCATTAGCTATAGTAGTAGGTATTGTTGGCTTTGGTGCTGGGCTAGTATCTGTAGCTGTTAAGATAAAAGAAGATAAATTAGGAGCAGTATCTTTTCCATTACCATAAAATTTAAGAGTATTATTTCCTATATATAAACTTAAAGGAATAGTGAAAGTTTTAATATCATTTAAGGTTAGTCCTTTGGTTTTAGGAAAAGTATAAATAGTATTATTATTTACGCCATTAACATCTATTTTTAAGGGTAAATTATTAGAAGTTCCCACATACTTAATTGATAAGTTATACTTTCCTGAATTTATAACATTTACAGTAACTGTGGATGAACCATTTTTCTTTCCCCCTAAAGCCGTTACAAATGTTTTTTTAGTATCTACTTTTGCACCATTTTCAAGAATGCCTTCTATTAGATTTGAAGTTACTGGTGGTAAACTTAAAGTAAATTCCCCAAAATAAGGAGCATAAGTTTTTCCATCACCATGAAATTCAATAGTATTACTTTTAGCATTTAAAGCTATTGGTAAAGTAAAGGTTAAAGCATCTGAAATTTTCATAGTTTTTGTTTGCATAACAGTATAAATATCTTCATTATATTCATTATTTACCTGTAATTTAAAATTTAAATTCTTAAAAGCCGCTAAGTATTTAACAACTAAATAATATATGGCTGTATCTGCTACATCTACTGTTATAGTTGAAGAATTATCCTTAGGACCTCCTATGCCTTCTGCAAAGTTAGTTATAGTATTAACTTTAACATCACCTACAAATTTACCTAAAGCTACATTATAAGTTTTACTTTTTGTTTGGTCAGAAGAAGCATCAAACAAAGTTACACTTTCTGTTTGGTTTAAAATAAGAGTGACCATATTTAAATTAGGAGCTAAATTAACTCCATCACCATGAAATTTTATAATGTTTACTCCTTCATTTAATGTGGTTAAAATGTAGATGGTTTTAGTGTGGAAAGGTTCCCAGCCTGAAGTAATAGGAACCTTATAAATCTCTCCATTACCTTTATCATTTACTTCTAACTTTAAAGGTCTATTAAAATCTGCACTAGTATATTGAATATCTAAAGTATAAAGACCTGCTTTTTCCACATTAATACTTAAAGTTACTCCCCCATCATTTACTCCTCCTAAGGAGGTAACAAAACCTGTTAGATAATCTACCTGAGCACCATTTTCTAGTAATCCTGTAGAAATATTATAAGTATCTATTTCCCTAGTAGAAGTTATTTTTACAGAAGGAGTAATTAAATTATTTATATCAAGATTTTGAGTGGCATTAGATTTAATAAAATAAGAACCAAAAGGCACATTTACAAAACTATATATTCCTGAAAAATTTGTTTTAGTAAATGCCACAGGAGTTTGTACATCTTTTTCATCTATTTTATAAAGAATAACATCAGCATTACCAATAGAGTTGTTTAGTTTATCCGTTATTACTCCTGAAACTGATCCATTACTTACAAAGGTTTTAAAAGATAAGATTTTTTTAAAAGAAACTATTTTTTTACTTTCTACAGTAATAATTTCTTCAGAATTTATATAAGAAAGAGAAGTAATTTTAATTTTATAATTGCCAGGTAATAATTCGCTAAATATAAATGTTCCTTCATAATCTGAATATGTTATAGCACTTAACTCTTCTAAACTATTATTTATTCTGTATAAATAAATTACAGCTCCTTTTATAATGGCATATTCATTATTTGTTAATATGCCATTAATTGCACCAAATAAAGTATTTGGATCATTAGATAATGTAAAATTTATAATTTTATTTTCTCCATTTTGTAAAGAAAAAGAATTTGAATGATTTAAAATTTTGCCTGTAGCAGTGGATAATATTTTATACACACTACTTGGTGGTATAAAATTTATAACATAATTTCCGTTAGTATCTGTTCTTACATAAGTTAAAGGCTCTAGATTACTATCTATTAGTTTAACTATAGCATTTTTTATAGGTATATTTAAAGTATCTACCACTGTTCCTGAAATTGATGCACCTATGTTTATTTCATTAGCATTAGAATAAAGATTTATATCTGCTTTTACATCAATATCTTTTTCAGTAATTTCTATGGTGTGAGACTTAGTTAAATTATATTTATCTCTTCTTATTTGCATATAAATCCTCCTTAAAATTAATTTTTAAGTAGTTATATAATTAAATTTCATCAAGAACTATTACTTTATCAATAGTGAAAAAACTTAAATCTGGAGCTATAGCATTTCCAGCACCTTTAAACTTAATTTCATTTTCTCCTCTATTTAAATTTATTAAGAAATCCGTTTTTAAAGGTTCATCTTTAGTTTTATTTAATAAATAAACTTGTCCCAAATCTTTTTTATTGATTTCCATTACAAATGGATATGAATCTTTTACGCATAAATATTCTAAAGTCATATAATATTCACCACTATCTTCTACATTAAATAATATTGTAACACTCCCCTTCTTTTTACCACCTAAATTAGTAACAAATCCTGTTACTGGGTCTATATATGCTCCATTTTCTAATATACCTAAAGTTATATCATAACTATTTAATGGTAAAACTCGTGAAAAAATTTCATTAGGAATTAAAGTTACATTTCCTAAAAGTGGACCTGACTTATTTGAAACTCCATAAAATTCAATAAGATTATCTCCAGCCTTTAACTCCACATTAATAGAAAAAATTTTTACAGGATTCAAATCCCAACTTAAAATCATCGGCAAATTAAATTCTTTTTTTATTAACTCATTATTAATTTTTATTAATAATGTTGTTTCATCACTTATAGATAAATATTGAAGCTCTAATTTATAACTTCCTTTAGAAGCTACGTTTACAGTTAAAACAACTGCACCCTCATCTGCTCCACCAATGCCCTTTAATAACCCTGTTTTTTCATCTAACATTGTATCTCCTTTTAAAATTCCATCAAAGATTTTATAAATTTTTATTGGATTATTAGAATTTAAACTTACAGTAACTTCTCCAATTAATGGACTAGCTTTCAAACTACCACTACCATAAAATTTGATAATATTTTCTCCTAATTTTAAATTATAAAATATAGAAAAAATTTTTGCATTTTTCGGATCTAAATCTATAGTCTCTTCTAGATTATATAGTGATTTTTTATTTTCTCCATTAATAGCAATTTTAATAGGTTTTGAAATTTTAGAACTTAAATATTGGAAAGCAATCTTATATATTCCTTCTTGTTCAACATTTACTTCTAAAGTAGCTGTTCCTTTCTTTATTCCTCCAAGCCCACAAATATAACCTTTTACTATACATTTTTTTGCATGCTTTAATTTAGCTAATGTAATATCATAAGTTTGAGTTAATCTTTTATCTGTAATAACAAAAGATTCTAAACTAGGAGTATAATTATATTCATCCCTATAAAACTTAAGTTTATTTCTCCCTCTTATTAAATTTATATCAATACTAAAACTCTTAGCATCATTTGCTAAACTTCCTAAAGTCTTTGGAAATTTATAAATAGTTCCTGTATTAATTAAATTAACATCTAATTTTAAAAAGCTATCTTTTACAGGAGATAAATATTTTATAGTTAAATAATAATCTCCCTCTAACTCATTATATATTTCTACTGTAGCTTTACCTTCTTGTTCTTCTCCTAAATATTTAACAAACCCAGTTGATGTATCTATTTCAGCTCCATTTTCTAAAAATCCAGATGCTACATTATAGGTTTGCATCTGTGGTACTTTATTAATGTTAATTGTTCCTAATATAGGACCATAATTAACTCCATCACCATGAAATTTTATAATATTTTTTCCCTTATTTAATAATATAGTTATAATAAATGTCTTAGCATATTCTTCTTTTAAACTACTAGTTTTAGGAAGAGTATAAATATCATTTAGTCTTTCTCCATTAATATCTATAACTAAATTTCTATTATCATCAATTACTAAATATTCTGTTATTAAATTATATATTCCTTTGTTATCTATAGAAATATAAATAGTTACAGACCCATCTTTTTTATCCCCGCCTATTCCCTCTACAAAATCTTTTGAAAATGTTGATATTTTAGCACCATTTTCTAATACGCCATCCTTTACAAAAAAAGTTCCTTTTGGAGGTACTATAGAATTTGGTATAGATTTAACAACTTTAATTCTTCCTAATTTTGGTGTTGGTTTTCTTCCATCTCCATAAAATTTAAGAGTATTTTCCCCTATTTTCAATAAAATTTTAGGTATAATAAACATTTCTAATTTGGAATTACTCATAAATCCAGTCATAGGTAAATTATAAACTATACCAGTAGCAGAGTTATTTACATCTAGTTTTAAATTGGTATCCCCATATTCAGCTATATATTCAAGTTGTAAATCATAATAGGTTTCAGCATTTACTTTAATAGTTAAAGTAACATATCCCTCTTTTTTACCACCTATGTCAGTAACAAAATTAGTTTTCATATGAATTGTTGCACCATTTTTTAAAATTCCACTAGATATTTTATATGTTGGATCTGATGATGCTACTAAAAGTTCTTTTATATTTAAGCTATATAAATCTGGTACAAATTCCTCTCCATTTCCATAAAATCTAATGGAGTTATCTCCTTCTTCTAAGGTAATTATTGTATTATAAGCAATAGTAGCTGTTTTTGCAGAAGGTATATTATATACACTTCCCGTATTAATATCATTAATATCTATTAAAAGCACTCCTCCCTCAGAAGAAAATACCATATCCATCTTATATTTTCCATAATGAGATGTAAAATAATTTATTTGAAAATAATTATCAAAAAATCCACCTATTGAATTTATAACTCCAGACGGAAGTAATTTAGTATCTCCTGAAAATATTCCTCCAGACAATCTAGAATTTATAGGAAAATTTAAATTAAGTTCAAAATCTCCAAAGTCTGGTGCTAATTCAGTACCATCTCCATAAAACTTTAATGTATTTTTTCCACTATTAAGATTTATTAGTGTGGAAAATGAATCATTAAAATCTCCTATAGTAGTATAAATCTTACCTGTATTTTGTCCATTTACATCTATTTTAAATTTTCTATTATTATTTCTATAGGCTATTCTTAATACATATTCTCCTTCAATATTTACTGATATCTCCATAGTAAAGAATCCATCAGCTTTTCCACCAATACCAGTGATTAAATTTTGCTTTTTATCTAAAATAGCTGTTCCTCCAGTTTTTCCATTAGCTATAAAGTAAATATCCTTAACTATAGTAGAAGTAGTTGGTTTTAACACTGAGCTAGTATCTTTAGCAGTTAAAATAAAAGACGATAAATTAGGAGCAGTATCTTTTCCATTACCATAAAATCTAAGAGTATTATTTCCTGTATTTAAAGTTAAAGGAATAGTGAAAGTCTTAATATCATTTACAGTTAATCCTTTAGTTGGCGAAAATGTATATATAATTTTATTGCTTATACCATTAATATCTATTTTTAATGGTAAAGTATTATCAGTTCCCACATACTTAATTGATAAGGTATACTCTCCTTCATTAGATACATTTACAGTAATAGTTGAAGATCCATCTTTCTTTCCACCTAAAGCTCTTACAAATCTATTAGTAGTATCTGCTCTAGCACCATTTTCAAGAATACCTTCAACTAGATTTGAAGTTACTGGTGGTAAACTTAATGTAAACTCTCCAAAATAAGGAGCATTATTTTCCCCATCACCATGAAATTGAATAGTATTGCTATTAGCATTTAAAACTATTGGTAAAGTAAAGGTTAAAGCATCTGAAACATTCATACTTTTGGTTGGAATTACAGTATAAACTTTTCCGTTGCCTACATTGTTTACATTATTTACATAAACCTTAAAGCTTAAATTAGTCGAAGTTGCTAAGTATTTAACAGCTAAATAATATACAGCTTTATCAACCACATCTACAGTTAAAGTTGAAGAACTATCAATAACTCCTCCTATACCTTCTGCAAAGTTAGTTATAGTATTAACTTTAACACTTCCTACAAATTTACCTAATGCTACATTATAAGTTTTGCTTTTTGTTTGGTCTGAAGAAGAAGTATTAAATAAAGTCACACTTTCTGTTTGGTTTAAAATAAGAGTTACCATACTTAAATTGGGAGCTAAATTAACTCCATCACCATGAAATTTTATAACATTTACTCCCTTATTTAAGCTAGTTAAAACATAGAAAATTTTAGTGTGGAAGATTTCCCAGCCTGAAGTAATTGGAACCTTATAAACTTCTCCATTATCTTTACCATTTACCTCTAACCTTAAAGGTCTATTAAAATCTGCGCTTGTATATTGAATAGCTAAATTATAAAGACCTGATTCTTCTACAGTAACATTTAAAGTTACTGCTCCATCATTTATTCCTCCTAAGGAAGTAACAAAACCTGTTAAATAATCTACCTGAGATCCATTTTCTAGTAATCCTGTAGAAGTATTATAAGTATCTATCTCTTTTGTAGAAGTTATTTTAACAGAAGGGGTAAGTATATTATTCATAGTAATATTTTGAATAGCATTAGATTTAATAAAATAAGAACCAAAAGGCACATTTACAAAACTATATATTCCTGAAAAATTTGTTTTGGTAAAGGCTACAGGAATTTGTTTGTTATTTTCATCTAATTTATAAAGAATAACATCAGCCTTAGGCATAGCTATATTTAAATTATCTGTTATTATTCCTGATATAGAACCATTACTTAAATGTGGGTCTATAGTTAAAGATCTTTTGAAGGAAGATATTTTATTACTTTCCACACTAATTACTTCTTCTAAAGGAAGATATTTAAGAGCAGAAATTATAACTTCATAATTCCCAGGTTGTAATTCACTAAATATAAACTCTCCATCATAATCTGAATAAGTTATAGCTACTAATTCATCCGAATTTAAATTTATTTTATATAAAGAAATTACAGCTCCAATAATTGTCTTATTATTATCATTTATTAAAATTCCATTTATAGCCCCTAAAATAGATTTTTCATCATTATTTAAATTAAAATTTATAATTTTATTTTCTACATTCATTAAAGAAAAAGAAGGGGATTGCTCTAAAACCTTTCCTGTAGCTGAAACTAATAATGTATATATATCACTTGTAGGTATCATATTTATATCATATTTACCTTCTTTATCTGTTCTTACAGCTACTAGAAGTTCAAGCTTATTATTCATTAATTTAACTATAGCATTCTTAATTGGTATATTAAAATTATCTACTACTATTCCTGAAATAGATGCACCTAAGTTTATTTCATCTATTTTAGAGTCAAGCATTATGTTTGCTTTTTTATCATAGTCTTTTAAAGTAATTTCTATTTCCTCTGATTTACCTAAATTATATTTATCTTTTTTTATTTGCATATAGGTCCTCCTTAAAATAAATTTTTATTAGCTATAATTATTAACACCACTTTACAAGTAATTAAAAATTAATTTTATAAAAAATGAACCAAATTCCTAAAAACTGTGCAAACTATTAATACACCCAATACTAATAAAACACAGGAGGAATTTGGTTCTATGAATAGTATTGACGAAAAATCTATAATTAAAACATTAAACAGTTATTTCGTTGAGTATAAAAATATTTTTTATAAAAGAAGCTTTGAAAATTTTATTACATTGATAATGGCAATTTTATATATACAAGAAGCTAAATCGGTTAAATTTTTGCATGAAAAATTTATAAAAAAGTATTGGGATAAATGTTTAAATAGCTTCTATTATTTTTTAGCCGATAAAAATTTAAACTCAACAGATTTAGCTATATCAACTTTAAA
>NZ_WHJC01000108.1 GCF_009295725.1 Clostridium tarantellae | reverse complement strand
ATATAAAATATTTTAAAACATTCATAAAAAATATTGAATTTTAATAAATTATGTTTAATAAATAAGAAGTTTAAAAGCAATTCTTTGGTGAATACACTACTTCACTTCATAGACTTCTAGTAATTTTTTATTATTCCATTCTTCACCGAAGCCTGTGAAAATTTCTAAATTTTTATCTTGTGGTATATTTTTAAATTTTATGAAAAATTCATCTTCTTTGTTTGAATCTTTAAATACTTGAGGATAAATTTTAAAATGTGAATAAAGTTCTGATTGTTCATTTAATACCTCTAATGTTAAATTAGTTAAGTAATGTATATCTTCTTTATTTCCTTTATATGAAATACTTATAGTATTATTGTTTATATTTAAATTAGAGAATACACCTTTATGTCCATCACTAAATTCAATAGTTTCTTTATACTTAACACCATTAATTTCTTTAATATTATCTTTCTGTTCATTTTTACTATTTAAATTATTAATAGCATTATCACTTTCATATACACTAAGATTTTCTAATGATGTGTATTTATTTTCATACACACTTAATTTTATATCCTTAGCTTTTTTTATTTCTTCATACTTTAAATTAGGTATTTTTACTTTGATACTTCCATTTATACTTTTCCCTATTTTACTCCAACTAGTGTTTAAAGGAGCACTAAAGAAATTATTATCAACTTCTAATAATAATTGTAATTTACTATACTTTTCTGAAATCTCGTCTAAACTATAATTATTAGATTCATCTTTTATTTTTATAGTTCCAGTAATGTCTGTTCCCATTACACTTGCATTTATTTTACTAAATTCTAATAATAGATTTTTCATAACTAAGTTACTTATATCTATACTTTCAAAATCATTATAGCTATTACCAAAATCAGCTTTTAAATGAAACTTCCCTTGTTCAATAAATGATGGTTTTTCTAATGTTTCCATTTGATGAATATTTATTTTAACCAATGCCTTTTGAGGAATTTTTTTATCATAACTCTGCTCTATTACTTCAACTATATTATAATCATCTATTCTATAGCTTTTAGTTGTTCCCCTGTCCCAACTTATTCCCCCTATATTAGCATCTACCATAAACTCCATTTCACTTTCTAATATAGGTTTATCTGAAGTTATTCTAATAGCCATTAATGATTTATAAGGTGTAATCATCAATTCCTCTAGTGTGTATTTTCCACCTTTAACTTGAATAGATTCTCCTACATATTTTCTATACTCCTCATATTCATCATACACACCTAATCCTTCATAGACTTTACCCAAAATAGGAATGTTACTAGCCCTTGTAGGAGTAACCATAAATCCACCTATTACTGTAATACACACAAGTCCAGACACCATAACTATTTTCTTTACAAAATAATTTTTCTTTTTAACACTCTTTCTATACTTATTTCTTATCCTTCTTTTTTCAATATCATTTAACTCTACATCAATATGCTCAAATTCACTTTCATCAATATCTATGTTATTAACTATATCTAAAATTTCCTTATCCACACTAAATAACCTCCCCTTTTAATTTTGTAACAAGCTTTTCTTTACATCTTCTTATTCGATTACTTACAGCATTCTCACTTATACCAATAATCTTACTTATATCTCTCACTGAATAACTTAAAAAGAACCTTCTAATAAAAATTTCTTTATTTTCCTTATCAAACTTATTTACTTCACTTAGTATCTCTTCTCTACATATTTTATTTTCTAAATAATCTTCAATACTATTAACATGAGTGCTATATTGCTCTAATTCAATAACATTTTTATATTTTTTCTCTTTTCTTAATCTATCTATAGCTGTATACTTGCTAATAACTATAATCCAAGTTTTAAATTTATTATGGTCCCCATTAAAATTATTTATATTATTCCATACTTTAAGTAAAACATCATTAACACATTCCTCACTTAACTGCCTATTATTTAAAATAGAATAAGCCACCTTAAAAATCAAATTGCCATATTGTTCAAAAACATAATCTAATGCTGTAGAATTACCTTTCTTTAGCTCTTTAATAAATTTCTCCTTATTCAAATTATCTTTACTCCTTTTAAATTATTGAAAGTACTTTCATAAATATAGTCGTAATTTATTTAATAAATCTTTCTTTAATTTCTATTTTTTTAATTATGTATAAAATTTATCTAGTTAATATATTATCATACACTTTATATTTTTTTCTTACTATTAATAGATATTAAAAATCCTTTTAATACCTTACTATATAAGAGTTTCATAGCCCTTTGAATTTAATAACAATTCCCCCTATTTAAACAACTTTTCTTTTATTTTTAACAACTTTTCCTAAAATAAAAAGAAAAATAAACATTTAAAATATATAATTAAAGAGAATGGTGATAAAATTTAAAATAAACATAAAAAAAAGAGAGAATTTTTACTTTTTATTCTCCCTATTTTATAAATAATTTAAATTATATAATTTTTTTGTACCCAAAGAAAGCCTATTAAAATCAAATTTTTTTTAATAGGATATAACACTTTAACCTAATTTACTAAACTTTACTTGTTCACCTTTACTTACTAAAAATATTCTTCTAGTTCATAGGAATGTAAAGAATTTAATTCCATAGTAGTTTTTAAATTTTTATATTCTTCCATAACAGATTTAACTACACAACTTGCATAGGCTGGTAATGACTTTATAGCTTCTCTACTTCTATGAACTTGAATAGCTCTAAACTTATTTACAATAAGTTGAACTACTCTTTCTTTAAGAAACCACTCCTTTATATTAGCTATAGACCTTATAAGATGCATTATTTTTTGCTTAGATAAGGTTACTTCTGCAAAGTCAATTTTATTTTTAATTAACTCATATTCCTTTTTATTAGTACTCTTAACTAATTCCATAACATCATTATCTTTAGGACTATTTTTTATTACTTCACAATGAAAATAAAATTTGAAAGCCTTATTTTTACTTGGAGCAATATCCTTTTCTCTTTTCTCCTCACTATTATCAATAAATAATCCCTTATATTTTTTAATCATATTTTCAATAGTGTATTTAGCATAATACTTATTTTTAGTATTTAAAACTTTAAGCCAAATACTATTAGGTTTTAAAAGATTCATTGAAAAATCCTTATAAAATTTTCTAGCCTTTGAATCAGCCATTTGTGCTAAGCATATTAAAATTCTCTTTTCCCTAGCTTTCATAGCAGAAAATTCCTGGCTAAAAAAGAATTTTCTTATTTTAACGTAACCACTAAATTTTTTACTTTCAGAATAATTTTCAAAATCATAACTTTTAGTTTGGGTCATATGTTCCATATCAACTAAAACCCATGCGGAAAGACTATAGTTATAAACTAAAATATTTCTTTCAAGAAGCTTGTCCACACACTTTAAAATTGTTTTAGAAGTAACATTAATATACTTTTTTAAAATATTTACAAGATTCTTTTTACTTTCACTATATGTTTCAATAATATACTTAGAATTAACTTCCTGTGATATATGTACTAAAGCAATATATGTATCTAATATATAATACTCCTTACAATTTGTCATAATATTAGTTAGATGTGAATTATATAATTTAGTTGCCATTTAAGCTTACCCCTTTTCTGTCAATAACTTTTAATTATCAATATTTTTCTATAAATTTCTATTTTCAAATTAATACATAAAAATTTACATATTTTTCTCTACATATATAAAATATGCAAAAGTTTTATTTTTTGTAGTAAATTTTTTAAAATTTTTTTATTTTTTTTTCGTAAGCTTATTTATATAAAATTTTTAAGTATTAATTCATTGTATTTTGTCTAAAATATACACATTAAATTTTCAAAAATTCAGAAGTTATAATAAAGTAGTTGTATCCAAACTATAATTTTAAAATTGTAGTTACTAAATATGAAATAAAAAAATCTGCTTCGCAGACCGCCTTAGGCACTTTAATTAAAGTTATCCACAGATTTTTTAAATTATAATTTCCTAAAGAATAAAAAAAATATCCAGTGAAATTTAATATATCCACTGGACTTATTATTTTAATAATACTCATTGTACTTAACTCATTAAGTACAATCTTTCTTTTAGATACATATGATATTTTGATACAGTTCCTTTAAATGTTTATACCAATTAGTTCAATCACTTAAATTTCACAGTGAATTTTATAAACATTTAATAACTAATATCAAACTAATTAAAATGAACATTTAAATAATTTAATATTTTAGTTATAGGATTAATAATAGTATATTCTTTACTTAACCCCATTAATAATCCTATAGCATTATTATAAGAATCCACTACTATACTCCCTGAATCTCCAATTTCACTCATATAACTTGCAATTATTTGGTCTTTAAACATAAGTTTTTCTCCATAAATATTGCTTATTCTCACTTTAGTATTAATAGTTTTTATAACACCTTCAGTATATCCACTAACACATCCTGTTTTTCTTACCCTCATAGTTATATATGGATCTGCTATGTTTTTCACCTTCCCAATATAAGGTATTTCTTCTGTATATTTAACATATGAAGGTATTTCAGCAATGGCTGCATCAACAATATTTATACCTTTTTCTTCAAAATCTAACCTAATGGCTTTTGATAAAAATGCCACTAAATTGTGATAATAATCTGGTGGAGGTTCTGGCTGGACAATATATTCTCCTACTTCAAGTTCATTATTATCTGCTAATATATGATTACAACTTAAAATGTAGGGAGTATTTTTTTTATTTCCAAAAACTATAGCTCCTAATGTTCCACCAATTTCACCATTAAAAGCAGCTATGTTAATTCCCGGTTTTATAGGACGTATGCGACTTTTTAAATTAATATTATTAATTTTTGTAATAGGACTTTCTCCTGAAAGTTTAAAACCTCCACAATTTATAATATCAGTTTTTATACCAAGAAAACTTGAAGGAACAATATCTTTTTTATTTAATTTGTTTAAAGGTACTTTTTCTTTTACTAAAACATGTAAACAAGGTTCTTTAGTATTCATTCCCTTAATATTCTTAACCCCTAAACCCACTCCAATAACATTAGATTTATGAAAAAAAACTTTATCATAATTATTAATCATATCTTTTATTGAATTTTCTAATAAAGAGCTCATTTAAACTCCTCCTATAAGAAAAATTATATTATTCAAGCTTTTAAGCATTTTTAAGTAAAATACTATATAAAATAATTTATAAAAATATTCTCAATGATTATATATTATGAATAAATTTACAAAATGTGCTTTTAGCTATTAAGAATATCTGACCATTACTTTAATTTCAATTATAAAATATTTTTAAGAAAAAGCTAAAGTAAAATTAATTGATTGTAAATAGAATATTATGATAAAATAAATAGTTCCACAAATTTAATGGTATAATTATCCATATATTTATTGAATCTAAATTAATGTTTAACTAAGGAGAAATATATATGAATAAACAAAAGATTAAACAAATATTAACATGCACATTAGTTACAGGTACATTAATAGGTGCTACTACTTGTATTACTAATGCTAAAACACTAAATGATAAAAAAGAGGGAGAAACTTATATAGTTTATAATAAATTAGAAAGTACTTCCTCAAAAAATTATAATTTTAATTTAGAAAATACTGAAAATCTTAAAGAAGAACAAAATAAAGAAAATTTACAATCTAAACAATCTAAAGAAAAACATTTAGAGAAAGAGCAACCTACTACAACAAAAGAATTAAAAAATAAAGTAGAAGAAGAGAAAAAAGAGTTTCCTAAATCTGAAGAAAAAACAAAATCATTTTTAAGTAGTTTATCCGAATTTTTAGGGCTAAATTCTCAAACTGAAGAAGAATTAACTCTTAAAGAAAACTCTTTTAAAGAAGATGCTTTTAAAGCATTAGAACTTTCATCAAAAGCACTAAAAGAAGCCAATTCAGAAATGGAAGAAAATAAGATTTCTCACCTTTTAAAATTAAGTAAAGAAGCTGTAAATAAAGCTAATAGTTATAAAAATTTAATTAAAAAAAATAAAAATATTAAAAAAGATACTTTAATCTTTGCTGATAAAATTTTAAGTGAAGCTAAAGCTGAAGAAGAATTTGCTACTAACCTAAAAAATTCTTATGATTTATTAAATTCCGTTAAAAATATTAAATCAAATAAGGATGCTAAAAGCTTTTGCACTAAATTAACAAATTTAACTTGTAAGAAATTAGATAAAATATCTTTAAAAATAGTTAATAAAGCAAAAGATGAATATATTGAAGAATTTACTAATTACTATAATAAAGCCACCTCTTATAATGATGGTTTAGACCTATCTACTAGAGTAAATTACTTTATGCAAGTTTTAGCACAGGATACTGTTCATAAAAACTCTATGGAAAAGGCTTGTATTAATATACTAAATAATAAATTTAAAGAACTTAAAAAAGAAGAAAAAATAAATGATGATTTTATTTCTGGTTTTACATATTCAATACATAATTTTAACAAAAATGAATGTACAAGCAATATTTTAAAAACTTCATTAAACTTATGTGATGATTTAGGAAATTATATAATAAAACAAATAAAGAAAAACAATACCTTTAATGAACCTATTTTAAACAGCTTAATAAAACACTTAAAAAAAGGTGAATCTGCTGAAAGCCCATTATATATAGAAGGAATTAAACTAGAAAAGGATCTAAAAAAAGCTAAAGATTCTAATAAAACTTTAACAGAAACTAAGGAAGAAAAAACTTCTTATTTTGGTTCTACTAACAAATTATATGATTATGCTTCTAGCATTTATACTGAAGGAAGTAAAATAACTTCTGATGTAATTTCAACAAGTAAAACTGTATATACAACCACTAAAGACTTATATTCATCTGTAAAATACATAATAAATACAGCTAATGAATTATCGAATACAGCCAAAACTGGAATGAATTTTATATCATCAATTACTGGAAGTAAAAAAGAAGAAAAACCAGTTTCCTTTATTACTTCTATAAGCAATAAAGCTAAAAAAGCTTATAAAACTGCAAAAACTATAAAAACAGCTTTTGATTATGTTTTAAAAGCAAATGAAATACTAGATAATATTACTGAAGGTACTTCTTCACAACAATCTAGCATCTCTCCCTTTACAAAAAAAATTCATACATTATGTTCAACAGCTAGAAGAACAGTAGCAGCATTAAAAGCTTATTTCAAAGTAAAATCTGCAGCAAATTCAGCTTGGAATAGTGTAACAGATTGGTTTAATTAAATTAAATTAAATTTATAATTTAAATACTATTTTATGCAAGTTTTATATTTAATTTTTCAAAATAACTAAAATTATATATCACTTCCATAATGAAGAAAGCTATGATAGTAATAAATATCTACTTTGCATTCATTATGGATAGTGATATTTTTTTATACTAAATATACTAAAATGAAATTAGTGTATATTTATTGATTCAAAAACTCTTTGCAAACAATAAATACATAATTATCCCAATATTTTCTAGTATAATTATGCAAGTTTTTTTTTTATAATATTCTTATAATCTTAAATTTTTAAGATGAATTTTAATACACAAAAGATAAGTAAGGGGGAATTTTAGTATGTTAAAATTCAAGAAAATAGCTGCTATATTATTAACTGCAGCTACAATAACAGGATGTACAGCTTCTTTAAATGGTGTACAAGCAATGGCAGCAAATAAAAATAAAGCCAATGTAACTGAAAATAAAAAGGAATTAAAAATTTATAATTCAACTGCTGCATTAGAAGATTCTAATTTGAATATGAAATTTATAGCCAATGCTAAATTTTTTGTAGATCCTTTTGATAATAAGCGTACTGTGTTTTTATCAACAGATGGGTCATTTATTAAATCTGGAGTAAAACAACAAGGTTCATATTGGTATGGATCAATGAATTGGCCTTCAGGTTATGAATGTTCTATTGAAATTAAAGATGAAGCTAATTCAGGTGGAAAAACTGAAATTGTTTCAAGTACTCCAACAAATACTATAAAATCATCTCGTGTTAGTAACACTATGGGATATTCAGTAGGAGGAGTAGTTGGGGTTACATCAGGTAAACCTATGGGAAACATTAATGCTAGCTTTAATCATAGTCAAAATATAAGTTATGATCAAGAAAACTTTACTACTGTACAAGATGAAAACAATCTTCATAAAGTAAATTGGAAAGTACAATTTGATTCTACTCCAGATGGTTATGACAGATACTATAAAACTCATTTCTATGGAAATGAAATGTATATGAAATCAAGATTATCTAATGCAGGAAATGAAAATTTAACATCAATTGATAAATTACCTTCATTAATATCAGGTGGATTTTCTCCTAACTTTTTAGTTGCATTAAAAGCTCCAAAAAATAAATCTCAATCTTTAGTAGAGATAACATTTAAAAAGCATATGGATTTTTATGAAATAAAATGGGCCAGAGGAAGAAATTGGTATGGATCAAATTCTTATGATTGTACTAAACAAGTTGTGAAAAAGTTTGTTATAGATTGGAAGAAACATACTATAAAATCTTTTGATGAAGTGCAAAAAGAAAAAGAAACTAAAGAACTTAAAGAACTTGTAACAAAATTAAATAATGAATACAGTGCTTTTATGAATTCATCAGCTACAACTCCTGAAGAAATAGCAATACAAAAAAGAGTGGAAGACTTAGAGGCAAAAAATAAAATAACAAGAACTTTTGAAGATAATGAAAGTGAAACAAAAATATTGCCTGATGGTGGAGTAATTATAGGTGGAAAATGGGTATGGGAACTTGTTAAGTAATATAATTTTTCATTAACCCTTATAGAATATTATAAAAGACATATATAATACCTTAAAAGAGTAAGTACATTAAATACTTACTCTTTTATTATATATAGTATTTTTAAAATTATTAACATTATCATTGATAAAATAATATACTATATTACACTAAATTTTCTAAATTAGATACTTAAATAAGTAAACTTCTTTTTTTATATAACAAATGTAATTATTAGTGTATTGCAAAACTAAATATATGCACTAGTAAACCTCTACGCCCACAATAGACATGACTTCGTTAGAAGTTTTATTATTCAATCCGTATTTTAACAGGCGTTGCCATTTCGCCACTACTAGACATCCCTAATTTAAACATGGTAAGATTAAATATTTTACGCCACAAACCATTTTCTTATAGCAACTCTATATAGTTAGTTTTCTTTCAAGTTAGTATATACTAGCTTGAAAGAAATAATTACTTGTAAATACTAAGGAGGTATGAAATTGTTTTATAGTTATTCTAAAAATAATAATAAACCTCATAAAAATATAAACAACAATTTTAATATTAATATTATTTCTATAAGTAAATTAAAAAATACAGACTTTAACCTTAAAGATAAATTAAATTTATCTTCTTTCTCTGAAAAAAAAGTTTTTATAACTAACTTTCCAAATATAGGAGAAATTTATACACCTACAGCTAATATAGATCATTTTAAAATAACTCCTACAGGGTTAATCCCTTACAAACCTAAACCACCTATAACTAAATTAGCTAATTCTATAATAATAAAAAATAGTTCTGATAATGAAGTAGCAAAAGTAGAATTTCATGCTATAAACAAAAAATTTATAATAACTTCTACTGATGAAACTTCAGATAATATTCCCACTAATGCAGAATTTTTTATACTAAGACTTAAACATATTGCCACACAACGGCTTATTAAAACAGCTGAAATTTTATCTAATGAAACAGGCTCTAATTTTTTACAAACATTAAATAATTTCTCCTTTACTTTTGATGAAAATTTTTTAGAATTAAATTATTTTCTACCTTCAAAAATAAATATAACTAATTATCCTAATAAAGACAGTATTCATATTCCTACAGTAAAAAAGGAGTTCTTTAAACTTACAGCACAAGGATTAATGCCCTATACTCCTCCATCTAAACCAGAACCACCAATGCCATCTTCTATAACAATACCTGAGGAAATTTTTATAGGTACTTTAGGGGATATAAAATTTAATACTGAAGATTTAACATTACTTGTTTTTTCATTTCAAGTATTCCCCAATCCTTTCCTTCCAAACACTGCCTATTTATTATTTAAATTAAGAGATTCAAATGAGCAAATAAAATATAATGCACTTTTTAGAGCAGATGAAGTTATGGATAAGTTTGCTTCAAGATTGCATAATAGAAATTTTAAAATAGGAGATATTATAGAATTAGATTGTATTAGTGATCAATCTCTTAAAATTAAAAATTTCCCTAATTTAGGTGAACTAACATTAATTAATACAAAGTTTTTTAATTTAGAAGGCGTTAAGAAATATTTAAAAATAACTGAAAATGGACTTGAAGATTATATACCTACAAGTATACTTCATGTAGATACACTACAAAATACCATAAGAATCAAAAATATATTAAATATTCCTGTTATAGTTATAGAATTTAATACTTTAGATAAAGTAATAAGAACTTTTAAATTTTCTGATGAAATTGATTCATCTAGTACTTATGATTACTTTACTTTTAAATTATTAGATTCTAATAATTCATTAATCTTTAATAGCACCTTAAAATCAAAAGATATGTTACAAGATTTTTTAGATGAAGTTAATTTTAAAATATTTGATTACAATTATGTTATAGAACTTTCTTATAATGATAAATCTAGAAATCTTATAAATATAACTAATTTTCCAACTAAAAAAAATACTCATATACCTACAACAAATTTAGAACGTTACTTAATAACAAATACTGGTCTACAAAGTCTTTAAATCCAAAAATTTTTTTACTAAATTATCCTTTAATTATATCCTTTATTAG
>NZ_WHJC01000107.1 GCF_009295725.1 Clostridium tarantellae | reverse complement strand
TACATATAGTTATATATATTTTTTTTAATATAATAAAAAAAAAGAATAAGTCTTACTTAATTAATCAAGACTTATTCTAAATGTAAATTATTTATTATTTTAAATATTAGTTTGTACTATTCATTTCTTCTTGTTCATTTTTTTGTTTTCTAGCAATTTTAGGTAATATTAATCCTAATCCTAGTAATACAAATGGTGTACCTATATTTAGTCCAAACTCAAATAACCACTTTGAAGTAAATGGCGCTGAATCTGTTGGGAACATCCCTAAGAAACAAGCAAATGCAGTGAATATAAAACACCATATTCCAAATCCACGTGCAATTCTACTATTTTTAACAAATTGATAATCTGAATGATATTTTCCTTTTATAGCCTTTCTTAACATTATGTACGCTAAAAATACCCATAAATATCTTAATGGCATAACTACTGAGTTTAATTTTAATAACCAGTTAAATAGTTTATTGAAATCTCCAATTCCTAGAGCTGGTATTACTATTAATATAGATACTAATACAGTTGTCATAATATAACCATTAATTGGTGCACCTTTATCATTTACTTTTGTTAATGCTTTTGGTACATATCTATCATCAGTATCTAATAATAAAACTTTTAAAGGCGCATCTATTGAAAATACTAATGCTGAAACTTGAGCCGCAAAATTTGCTAAAGAATATAATATTAAAAAGAAATTTCCTACCCCATAATAAGCACCTAATTTTTGGAATGAATAATAAGCACCATTCATCATTAAATCATCAGGTCTATTATTAGCATCAAACATTATCCCCATAGCAAATGATCCTAGTATAGCTGTTACTCCAACCATAACGGCAAGTGCTATCATACCTTTTGGAAATCCTTTTACTGGATCTTTCATATTATTAACATATGGTGATATCTTTTCAGCTCCACCAACAGCAAATACTAACATTGATAATGTTGTTAAATATGTAAAATCGAATTTAGGTATAAAACTATTAAGAGTTATATTAGGTGTAGCAACCTGAACTCCTCTAATAGCTGGTGCTGTTACAACTAATAAAATATATAATATTGACATTATAAACATTGCCATACCAGCAATAGTACCTATTTTACCTAAAGAAGTAACTCCTCTTGAAGCAATCCATAAAAAAAATAAAAATACTACTAAACAAATTAATTGCATTGTTAATGAATTCATTTGTTTTATTGTTGTTCCATCTTGGAATATAGCCCATCCTAAGGATATTATAATACCTTGAGGTTTTTGTGCAAGATATGGAATATGAACAACCCAATATGTCCATCCTGCTAAATAAGCTAAAGTAGGCCCCATAGTGTCTTTAATCCATGAACTTACTCCACCTTTTCCATCTTTAAATGTTGATCCTAATTCCCCTACCATAAGTGCATATGGTACAAAATATAACGCTAGGATTAAAATCCATGACGTAATTACTGTTAAACCTTGGTTAGCAAAGTTATTTACTATGTTTCCGAAGCCCCATACTGATACGAAAGCCATTAATCCAAGGTTGTACCACATTAACTTTTTGGAATTATCTTTCCCCATGTTAATCCTCCTTTTTGCTACATAATTATTGCTTATTAAACTGCATTTTTAAATATAGCTATATTTTTTCTATAAGTTATCAATAAAATTGTATCATTTCTATTATTATTAAACAAATTCATTTAATTCTTTTTATGGTTAAATTAGTGAATTTATTCAAAACATTATTCATATCCCTCTTACATTATTAGATTTGCACTACGTTGTACAAAAAATAATTAATATATTAATTATTTTTTATTATTTAATTTTAATTTAATAATAAAATGAACAAAAAATAGTACATAAAAACCTTTCAAATTTTTTATGTACTATTTTTTGTTCATTTATTAATTTCTAAAGATTAATAAACTCTATAACTTATCTATTTTATAGCCTACGCCCCAAACTACTTTTAGATATTTTGGTTCCTTTGTATTTATTTCTATTTTTTCTCTTATTCTTCTTATATGAACTGTTACTGTATCTGCATTATAAGCTGGTTCATTCCATACCTTCTCATAAATTTCTTCAATAGAAAAAACTTTTCCCATATTAGACATAAGCAAATATAATATTTTAAATTCTAAAGGTGTTACCTTTACTAAATTACCATCAACTTTAACCTCTTTTGTTTCAGAATTTAACTCTAATCCACCAGTTACTAATACATTACTATTCTCTTCATTAGAATACATATTGGCTCTTCTTAATTGAGATTTTACTCGTGCTATTAACTCTAATGGATTAAAAGGTTTAGTAATATAATCATCTGCTCCAATATTTAAGCCAAGAATTTTATCTGTATCTTCTGATTTAGCTGATAACATTATTATTGGAATATTTTTGTTTTTTCTTATTTGCACTGTAGCTCTTATTCCATCTAACCTAGGCATCATAACATCTAATAAAACTAAATCTATTTTTCTATTCTCTAATATATTTAAAGCCTCAATTCCATCGTATGCCTTATATACAGTATATCCTTCATTAGTTAAGTAAATATCTATAGCATCTGTTATTTCTCTTTCATCATCTACAACTAAAATATTTTGTCTACTCACTTTTCAGTCCCTTCCTTTCAATAAGTAATGATTATACCAATTTCTTTCAAATTATAACCACAGTATATCATATTATTAAAAGATTAGAAAAACTAAAGTATTCTAAATTTATTATTATTTATTTAAGTTTTTAATAGTTTAATTTTATTATACTAAGTTTTCATTATTTCATTTTAAACATATAAAAAATTATATAAAGCACCTATCAAATTAGAATCATTATTAAATTTACATTTCTCTACTGAAATATCTAAAGTAGCACAATTATCCTTTAATAATTTTAATTTTTCATTTATTTTATCTGTAAAATCTTCTCTTTTACTTATAGCTCCACCTATAACTATTTTTTCTGGATCTATTATATATTGAATATTAAAGATTCCTCTAGCTAAATCCATATACCAATTATCAATTTCTTTTATAATTTCCTCATCACCTTCATTAGCCATTTTAAATACCATTTCACCATTTAGCTTTTCTTTGCATATATTCTTAACTTTAGAAACTCTATTAACTAAAGCATTAGTGGAAGCTATTGTACTCCATGTATTATCAGTATTTTTAATACTATCTCTAGTAAACATATAACCAAATTCTCCACCATGTAGATGTTTTCCTCTTAAGATTGTATTATTTACAACAATACATCCTCCTATACCTGTTCCAACAACTATACATGCATAATTTGATATTCCTTTAGCTACACCAATCCAGCCTTCAGCTAATCCAGCACAATTAGCATCATTCTCTAAAGATACTTTTAAATTACATCTTCTTTCTAATAATTCTTTTATATTAGGACCATGTATACATGGAACTGCACTACCTCCTCCAATTACTCCCGTTTTAACATTTACAGCACCTGGAAAACTACAAGCTAATCCTTTAATCTCATTTTTTTCTTTATAAAAATCAACTATTTCTCCTATAGATTCTATAAATAAATTTATATCTTCACCTTTTGTTTTAATATTTCCTTTTTCTAAAATAATTCCTTCATTATTCATCAAACAATGTTTTATACTTGAACCACCTACATCTATTACTACATATTTATTCATACCCTTAACTCCCTTTCTTGTTATTTAAAGAAATAAACCCTATGCAAAAACATAGAGTTTATTTTATTAAAATTTAATTATTTTTTTAGTTTATCGTTCTCTTTAGCCCATTTATCTATTTGAGTTTGCATTTCTTCTATTATCTTACCTATACCTTGCTCTTTTAACTTAGCATTTAATTTTGGTAAATACTCATCAACATTTACAGAACCACTATATAATATTGTTCTAAATTCATCAAGAACGTTAGTTATAGCTGCAATTTCAGTTGATACTGGTTCAGTATTAAACTTAAATCCTAAGATTGGTGAAACTTTAGCTTCTGCATTAAACTCTTCAAATGTATCCCATTTATTAGTTTCTTCAGTATCCAAAACATCTAATAGGTACATATTTCCTAATGTATAATATGGAACACTATAATCCTTAGATTTAGTCTCATCTAATTTAATTTGATTATCTCCAATTTTCTCATAGTGAGTTCCCTCTAAACCATAGTTAACCATATTTCTTACATATGAATCAGTATTTAAAAGATTTAAAAACTCAACAGCTTTTTCTGGATTCTTTGATGTACTAGATACAGCCATTACTGATCCTGTTGTAGATGTATTAGTAATATATGTGTCCATTATTTGAGAAGTAACAACTGGATATTTTAAATCTTTACTCCATATAGCATCTGCTCCTGGACATCCATCACCCTTAGTTACAAATCTCTTAACAGCTTTATTGTCTTGAGTTGTTGCTGAATCTTGGTTAATATAACCTGCTTCATAGTATTTACGTAATGTTTTTAAAGTTTTCTCCATTTCTGGTGTTTCAAATATGTTTTGAACTTTAAAAGTTCCATCTTCATTATATGGATCAGAATAAGATATTCCTACTGGTTCAATTACATAATCAAAAGTAGTTTGAGCTGTAAATCCATTACCTGCAATATAGAATGGAACAACATCTGGCTCATTTTCTTTTATAACTTTTAACCATGGCTCTAAATCTTCAAAATTATGAATATCTTCATATGGTATATTATACTTATCTACATATTCTTTAGTAAATGCCCACATTGGAGCTACACCAAGCTCTTTTTGTGCTGGTATACCATATATTTTTCCATCAACCTCAACACCTTCCCAGAATCTTGGGTCAACAGTTTCCTTCATTCCTTTACCTTGATTATCAAGCATTTCACTTAAATCCACATATGCACCTTTTCTAGCATTACTTAAGTAATTCCATGCATTTGTAAACATTATGTCATACTCTTCTCCTGAGTTAACTATAACAGACATCTTTTTATCATAGTCTCCATATCCTATAAATCTCATATCTACATTAACATTTATTTTTTCATCTAGATATTCATTAAGTTTACTTTGTACTATAGCTAGATCCTTTGGTGCTTCACCAACTGTATACCAAGTTAATGTTACTGGCTTATCTCCATTTGAACCTGATGCACCAGAATCACTTCCTCCACAACCTGCTAACATAGATGTAGTCATTATTGTTGCTACTGCAACTGCCAATAACTTTTTTAATTTAATCATTTCTTTCTTCCCCCTTAAATCCCAATACTTTAATAACGTTTACATGTTTTATTTTATAATATTTTTATTCACTTTCATAGTGGATAATTTTTATATTTATTTGACTTTCTATACTATAATTTAACACACTTTTTATATTTTCAAATTATATTAAGGTAAAAGTATGGACTTTTCATTCCAAATCCATACTTTAATAAAAATTTAAATTAATTTAACCTTAAAAGTTTTAATTTCAAAAGGTTTTATTTCAAAATCTAAAATATTTTTTTCAAAAGTACACCTTTCTAAATCTCTTTCCATAAGATTACACTCTAAAGCTTCTAAAATATTATTACTAAATTTTAATTTAGCATTAGTTCTTTTATTATGAAATTCATACATTCTTACAATTAAATGATCTGTATCTTCTGCTTTTTTAACAACTTCTATAAGAATGTTGTTTTTATTTACATTTACTAAACTCATAGTTTTTCCTATTTTTCCATCATGAGCTTCTTCCACCTTGGTATAAAATGGTTGATTTAATTCATAAGCTTTCTCTACAGTTTCTGCACTCTTCCATGTACCCTTATGAGGATATATGGAATAAGTAAAGAAATGTTCTTCTTGGTCTGTTTCTTTATATGGGTGTATACCTGATTTAAGCAAAGTTAATCTCATATTACCTTCTTTTATATCATGACCATATTTACAGTTATTAAGCATAGAAACTCCAAAGTCTCCCTCTGATAAATCTGCCCATTTTTGACCACAAACCTCAAATCTAGCTACATCCCAAGATGTATTGCTATGGGTAGGTCTAGTAACATTTCCATATTGAATTTCATAAGTTGCTTCTGATGCATTTACATCAATAGGGAATTCTGTTTTTAATAATATTTCATGCTCTTTCCAATCAATATATGAATCAAAATCTATTCTTGGTATATCATTATATACATAAATTTTTTGAATGATTGTAGAACGTAAAAACTTTCTTTCTATTTGTAATGTACTTCTAACAGGCCCTCTTTCAACAACTTTAATACTTCTAACATCATTAACTAACCACATTTTTTCAGTATAATAAATATCTATGTCCCAATTGCTATATTCCATTGGTTTATCTTCAAAAGCTTGAATTTGATTACCTACTGTTCCATTTTTTAAAATTTCTCTATTTAAATTTTTATAAAACAATGATTGTATATTACCATCTTTATTGAATTTAATATTAAAAAATTTATTATCTGCTTCTTTTTCTGTTAACTTTACTATTTCCTCATTTTTATTAGTTGCTTCTATTATTTTAAAAGCTTTATGTCCATTAGCTGGTACTTCTTTTGCAAAAAATATTGCTCTATTATCATCTATTCTTTGACAAATTACTTCCTCACCATCTTCACCAATAACAGCAGGGTTTATTATACCTTTTGGCACCTCAAAAGTTGCAATATCACTTCTTGCAAATCCTAACTGATTAAAAACAATAACACTTCTATTGTTTAAATTAATATTTGAAGCAATGCACTCTAAAGCTTCATTTAATAATTCATTACCATTATCTATTAATTCTTTATATTCATTAGCTGTTACATCATAAACTTCCTTTATAGAAGAACCTGGCAATATATCATGAAATTGATTTAATAATACAGTTTCCCAAGCTTTATTTAAATTTTTATAAGGATAGTTTTTACCTAATAACATTGCCATAGAATTAAATTTTTCTGATGAAGTATATAAATGTTCACAAACTCTATTATCTCTTTTGTTTCTTGCCATAGATGTATAAGTTCCTCTATGATATTCAAGATATAATTCTCCTACCCATTTTGGTAACCTTTTATTATCTACTATCTTTTCTTCTAATCTTTTAAAATAATTTTTAGCCGTTCCTATTTTAACCTTTGGTGCTCCAGGTATTCCCCTTTCAAGTCTTTTCCCTGTTTCTAGCATTTCATAAGTGGCGCCACCACCACCATCTCCAAAACCAAAGGCTACTAATACATCATTATTTATATCCTTTTGTTGATATCTTCCCCATGCCCCCATTATAGAACCTGGATGAATATTTCCACTATAAGTAGTCATTGTCTCTTTGTATGGATCTTGATCTGGATAAGTAGTTGTAATAAAATGTGTTAAAATTTCTGTACCATCCATACCTTTCCACATAAATGTATCATAAGGCATCTTATTAAATTGATTCCATGAAATTTTAGTAGTCATAAAATAATTTACATCACATTTTTTTAATATTTGAGGAAGTGCTGCTGAATATCCAAATACATCTGGTAACCAAAGAATTTCATTATCTACATTAAATTCTTCTTTAAAAAATCTTTTTCCGTGCAAAACTTGTCTTACTAATGATTCTCCAGAGGTAACATTACAATCTGCTTCTAGCCACATAGCACCTTCTGGTTCCCATACACCTTCTTTAACTTTTTCCTTTACTTTTTCATAAACCTTAGGATGGTCCTCTTTTAAAAATTTATATAATTGAGGTTGTGATGACATAAAAATATACTCTGGATAATCTTCCATAAGTTTTAAAACTGTTGAAAAACTTCTAGCAACTTTTTCTCTAGTTTGAGCTACTGTCCATAACCAAGCAACATCAATATGAGTATGTCCAACACAAGTAGCTATCATTTCCTCATGTCCACAAAGCTTTTGATAAAAATTTTCTTCCAAAAATTCATTAGTAGCTTTTAAACTTTCACTATATTCCTTAGAAAAAGGAACTCTTAAGTCAATAATATTAATAGCTTCATTTAAAACATTTAACATATCTATTCTTCTTTTATCTTCTTTATTAAGCTTTTTACAAACAATTAATGGTACATTTATATTAAAATATAATTTTCTTGCTTCTTCGTCTATAACTACTAATTTACCATGTAAAGTTGATTTTTTACCTTCTATTCTACCTATATGAGCATGTAAATCTATTTCATATTTTTCTCCAGCTACTGCATTGTGTGTTAAAATAGTTTCTTTATGATTAATATCTAACCCTTGAATATGTTCTCCATTTATATAAAGAATAAACTGTGGATTAGTTGTATTATCCCAATCACCTAAAAAAGTATGAAAACTTAAAGCAATAGTTTCTCCTTCAAATTCTTTAGGCACCTCTACTGTAGCCTTAAACCATCCATGACTTTCATCACCCCAAAGATCACCAGTACTAAATTCTCTCCACCCATCCTTTGGCGCATTTTTTATTAAATCTATATTATGATAATTTCCATCTATGTACTTATAATTATTTATGCTAAACTCCTTAGCATAAACATATCTTTCCAGTTCATTGCATATTTTCTCTATTCTCTCAACTGCAAAATACATTGTAAATTCCCTTCTTTCGTCAAAATTTTATAAATTATTTCCTAAGAAATATTTAGATATTTATTCTAATTCAAAAAAATATTTCTTGAAGATATTTCAAATTCATCTCCCTAAATTAAATAATTTTAAATTATTTAATTTAGGGAGATGGCAAGCATTCTATAAAGTTTCATAATTATTGATTTAAGTTATATATAACTTAAATCAATAATTCAATAAACTTAGGTAAATGCTTGCCATTCTCCCTTTAGATTATAATTAACTACTCTTTAACTGCTCCTATTGTTAATCCATTTACAAAATATCTTTGGAAGAATGGATAAGCAAATATTATTGGTAATGTAGTTAGAACAACAATAGCCATTCTAGCAGTATCCTGTGGCATATTTGCTGCTGCTTGTATAGCATCTGTTCCTAAACTTGCTGCATTACTTGTTATAAATTCTATAGAGTTTTCTATTTTTATTAGCATATATTGAAGAGGAATTAAGCTTGCTTTATCTATATATAACATAGCATTAAACCAGTCATTCCAATATCCTAAAGTTAAAAATAATCCTATAGTTGCAATACCAGGTAATGATATTGGTAATACTATTTTTAAAAATAATCTCCATTCTGAAGCACCATCAATTTTAGCTGATTCTATAATGGCATCAGGAACTGTTGTTTTAAAGAATGTCCTAAGTATTATTATATGGAATGAACTTACAGCTATAGGTAAAATTAATGCCCATATTGTATTTTTTAATCCTAAAAACTTAGTAACTACTAAGTATGAAGCAACCATACCACCTGAAAATAGCATAGGTATGAATATTAACTTTGTAAAAAATTTTCTATATGCAAAAGATTTTCTTGATATTGCATAACCATAAGTTGACATAATAACTAATCCTACAATAGTACCTGTTATTGTAACAAATATTGTTATTCCATAAGATCTTAATATACCTGTACCTGATGTTAATATATATTTATAAGCTTCAAAACTCCATTCCTCTGGCCAAAATCTATATCCATTAGCTTGAAGTGCTTGTTCACTAGTTAATGATATTATTATTACAAAAATAAATGGTATTACACATAATGCTGCTAATGTGAAAAATAATATATTTATAAATATATTTGTTTTCTTTGATACCGCATTAAATTTATTTACTTCTTCTTTTGGTTCTACCTTCTTTCTAGTTCCAGTAGCTCCTTTTTTAAATGTTTCTAACAAATTTTACACCACCTTTATTTTAGAAGAATGCATTTTCACTATCTACTTTTCTTACTATTCCATTAGTAACTAAAATTAATATTAATCCTACAAATGATTGATATAATCCAGCTGCTGAACTCATACCTATATCTCCTAAGTTCATAAGTCCTCTATAAACATAAGTATCTATAACGTTTGTAACAGGATATAATGCACCTGAGTTCTTTGGTAATTGGTAGAATAGTCCAAAATCAGATTTAAACATTCCTCCAACTGCTGTTATAAACATAATAATTAATACTGGTTTTAATAATGGTATAGTTATATATTTTGCTTGTTGCCATTTTGAAGCTCCATCAATCATTGCTGCTTCATAGTAACTCTTATCTATTCCACATATTGATGCCAAATAAACAACCGTTCCATATCCTACTGCCTTCCACTGACTCATAAATATTATTATAAATGGCCAATATTTTGGTTCAGTATACCAAGAAACTTTATCTATTCCCATAGATTGTAATACTCCATTTATGTATCCCTTATCTGGACTTAAAAATGCATATAAACAATAACTTACTACAACCCAAGATAAAAAGTATGGTAAGAACATACTACTTTGATAAATCTTAGCTGCTTTTTTATTCAATAATTCATTTAATAATATTGCTAAAGTTACAGGAATCACAATTCCCATAATTATAAAAACTAGATTGTATAAAATAGTATTCTTAGTTATTAACCAAGCATCACTACTTTGGAATAAGAATTTAAAATTATCAAATCCTACATTTTCACTTTTAATTAAGCTTTCAAAAAATCCCCCATGAATTCTCCATTTTTTAAAAGCAATAACCACACCAAACATTGGTAAATAAGCAAATGCTAAAAACCAAAGTGTTCCAGGTATAGTTAATAATAAAAGTTCTTTATTAGCTTTTAAACGCTTTATTCTCTCTTTCATCTATCCTTTCCCCCTCTTTGTGTAAACGTTTCTTACAATATAAAATATAACACATACACAACAACTACTAAAGTTGAAAATATTTAGTTTTAATGTATAAATTTTGAATTGAATTTTTTAATACTTATTTAAATA
>NZ_WHJC01000106.1 GCF_009295725.1 Clostridium tarantellae | reverse complement strand
TTGTGGTTTTGAGATTCAATTTTAACATGAAATTAGGGGGTCGTTGTTTTTTTATGCAAAAAAACTTTCGAAACCTTGATATATAAAGATTTTAAAAAGAAAAGTAGTGTAGAAACTTTACACTAACTTAGCTAAAAAGGGGGAGAATTTATGATTAAGAAAAAACTTGCACAGATATTAGTAAGTGTTGTATCAACAACATTTTTAGTATCTAATTTTGTTCCAAGTACTGTTATTGCTGTAACAGAAAATAATAAATTGGGGGAGAATGTTACAGCGATAAAAGGCGAATATTTAACTAAACCTGAAGGAAGAAAGTTAGAAAATAAAATAAGTAAGGATATTAATAAAGATACTGATGAATTTGTTTCAGTAATTGTTGAGTTTAAAGCACCAGCTATAGCAGAAGCAATAAATGTTAATGGAAGAAGTTCAAACTTAGCTAAACAATCAGTAGATAAAGAGCATGACTCTTTTAAAAAGTATATTCAAAAGCTTAATAATGAAAAAAATAATTCAAATATAAATATTGGACATGAGTATGAAACAGTATTTAATGGTATGCAATTAACTTTAAAAGGTAGTGATGTAGAGAAACTTGTTAAATCTAATGTGGTTAAAAAAGTTCACAATGATGATACAGTTTATGTAGAACAACCAGAAGTTAAAGAAGCTAAGACAACTGAGGAAATAAGTATTGAAAATAGAATGGCAGATAGTGTACCTTTTTTAGGAGTAGATAAATTACATGAAGAGGGTGTAACAGGAGAAGGTATAAAGGTTGGAGTTATAGATACAGGAATAGATTATAATCATCCAGATTTAGCTAATGCTTATAAGGGGTTTAAAGCGGCAGATGGGGATGTTACAAATCAAAATCCATTAGAGATTAAAGGTTGGGACTTTGTAAATAATGATGCAGACCCTATGGAAACTACCTATAAGGATTGGATGGAAAGTGGAGAACCAGAATTTGATTCAAGAGGAAATGCTTATTATACAGCTCATGGTACACATGTTTCAGGAACTATAGCAGGTACTAATTCAAATGTAGAAACAGATTTAAAGGTTAAAGGGGTAGCACCAGATGTCCAATTATATGGTTATAGAGTATTAGGTGCTAGAGGTTCAGGTAGAAATTCAGATGTAATAGCTGGTATAGAAAAATCAGTAAAGGATGGAATGGATGTTATAAACTTATCTTTAGGAAATAACTCAAATGATCCATTCAATCCAAGTGCAACAGCAGTTAACAATGCAACATTAGCAGGTGTTGTAACAGTAGTAGCTAACGGAAATGCAGGTCCAGGTTCAAAAACTGTAGGTTCTCCAGCAACTGCTCAATTACCAATAGCAGTTGGAGCAAGCACATCACCATCTACATCTTCAATATTTAGATTGTCTTTAGAAGATGGAGTAAATGTTGAAGGATATCAAGTTATTAAAGATTTTAATAAGAATATATCTGAAACTTTAGATAAAGAAATGGAAGCAGTTTATTGTAATCTTGGTGAAGCAAAAGATTTTGTAGGTAAAGATTTAACAGGAAAAATTGCTTTAGTAGATAGAGGTATTAATACTTTTGTAGATAAGGCTTCAAATGCTAAAAAGGCAGGAGCGGAGTTAGTAATAATAATGAATAATACAACAGCTAATGAAATACCAAATCAAGGGGAAGTAGATGGTTGTAATACTATAGCAGTGACACAAGCACAGGGTGAAGTTATTAAAGAAGCACTAGGAGAAAATACTTCTATAAATATTAATACAAGTAAATTAGGAGAAAATAGTCTGCCAGGAGATGAAATTGCAGGATTTAGTTCTACAGGTCCAGTAAATATAACGGACGAAATAAGACCAGACTTGGTAGCACCAGGAGTACAGATTTTCTCTACAGTACCCGAATATATAAATGATAAAAATGTAGATGTGGATAACTATGGTATAGCTTATGGTAGAATGAGTGGAACATCAATGGCGACACCTCATGTAGCAGGAGTGGCAGCACTTATATTACAACAAAATCCAGATTATACACCAGAAGATGTTAAAGCAGCTTTAATGAATACTTCAGAACATCTTCATAAGAATGATAAAAATTACAGTGTAAATGAGCAAGGAGCTGGAAGAGTAAATGCTTATAAAGCAGTTTATGAAGATGTTTCTATGAAAGCAAACTATAAGGTGGTAGCTGGAGAAAATAAAGAAGAACTTGATAATGTTACAGGTATGATTTCTTTTGGAAGATTATATAAATCAGAACAGGTTAGTGAAGCTAAAAAAAGTATACCAGTAGAAATAGATAATGATACTAACACTAATAAAACTTATGAAATAACTGTGGAGTATTCAAATAGTGATAGAAGCAAGAATGCAGAAAAGAATAATGTGGTATTAAACGTTCCAAATACTTTAGAGGTTGAAAGTAACTCAAAAGGAAACTTTGATACAGAAATAGTAATTCCAAACACTGCTGAAGGTGGATACTATGAAGGATATATTCACCTTACAGATGTAGGTTCAGGAGAGGATTATCAAATACCATTTAGTGTTAATCATATGCAAAGAGGATTCCAAGATATTATTCATCCAGAAGATATGTATGGTACAAAAGGAACAGGAGCTTTTACAACATCTAAATTATTTAATAGAGATGAGACTCAATTTATGAGAGAAAGTGATATAAAGGTAGCTATAATAGTAAATGAAGAAATTGAAACTATACATTCCTTAATAAAAGATCCTAAAACAGGAGAGTATATAGGCTATGCAGGATCAGAAGAAGGATGGTGGATAAAACCAGAAACTCCTTGTTTAATAGAATGGATAGCTACTGATGGAAGAGTTAAAAAGATAAAGGATGAAAAAGTTACACAAGAGGAATTTTTACTAGGTGAAGGTGTTTATGAATTAGAAATGGTGGCAATAACACCAGAGGGTAATAGATTTTCTCATTCTACTGAAATAGGTATTATAAATGATGGCAAAGGTACTACTATGGAAACAACCACATTTAAGCCAGGTATAATTGAAGTAACAGAGGATATGTATACGGTAGAAACTTGGAGAGATAATAAAGAATATGAAGGTTTATGGATAAAAGGGTCTATAAATAATTCACTTATAGATACAATGAAAAAAGAATATGGACATGATTATATGAGTCAAGGAAAACTTAATTTCCCATTTTTCAAATATAAAACTTTTTCAAATATGATAGTTCCATTAGAATATATTATAGATGATGAAGGAAACTTTATGATGGCTGGTATAGAAAAAAGTGACTTAGAAAATGGTCCTTTTGTTGTGGAAGCATCAGCTATAAGTCCATCAGGTACAGCAGAAGCTTCAAAGCCTTATATATTTATAAATGAAGGTGAATCATATTTAAAACTAGATTTAAATGATGTTAATTTAACAGAAGGAGAAAGTGTTACTGGAAAAATATCTTTAAATAATAGTGAAGATGTTGTGGAAGGACAATTTAAAATGAAGTCTTTAGGAGCAGCAAAAATATCTCTTGAAGATGTAGTTCCATCAGAAGAATTAACAAAGCTTTTAAAGAAAAATGGCAATGACATAGAAATAAGTTATGAAACTGTAGATGGAGAATATAATAGAGAGTTTATAATTAACTTTAAAATAGTTGCAAAGGAAAATGAAGTTATCTCATTAAATGGGGATATAGAATTATTTGATGTAACTTACATTTTAGATGATTTTGGTGGTGTGGAAGAAAACTTATATTCTCCAGGAAATCTAAAGTTATTAAAAATATTTGGAGATGAAAGTGATTTTAAAAATTCTAGGGGAGAAAATGCTAATGTAGCAGCAAAAACTATTTATGATATAGTACACACATTAAATAAAAATGAAACTCTTGTATATGGAAAAAGTCCTAATGTTGGCAGAGGTGTAATGATTAAGGATGTTTATGCTTTAGATGATAAAGGTAATAGATATGAAGTAACTTATAAATCTAGTTCTTTTGGAGAAAGTAGTTTTACTTTTAATGATTTACCAGTTATAGAAGAGGAATATAAAATTGTTTTAGAAAGACCAGGACATCTTAAAAATGTAGTTAATGTACCAGGTGGAAAAATTATAAATGATAATTTGGTTGGAGAACAAATAAGCTTAGAATCAGGTGGAATGCTTCAACGTGCTATGTTGCCAGTTGCAGGTGATGTAAATGAAGATGGAGTAATTGATGTATTAGATGCTTATGAAATAGGAAAAGTTTTTGGACAAGAAGTTTCTAATATTCCTGAGAGAAATTTATATCCTGATTTAACTAATGATGGAGTGGTTGATGAGAATGATTTAATAAATGTATTGGAAAATTATACTAAACAAGATTTGTTAAGAGAAAATGTTAAAGAACCTAAATTAGAGGTGAATGGTAAAAATATTCAAGATATATTAGATGATATACTAGATGGTGGTATAGAAGATGTATTTGTAGAATCAGTATCTTTAAATAAGGATTATGTAAACTTATATACTGGTGGAGAAGAGCAATTAGAAGCTTTGGTTTTACCAGAAAATGCTACAAACAAAAATGTATTTTGGAGTACTTCAAATAATGGAGTAGCTGTAGTAGAAGATGGTAAGGTAATTGCTACAGGAGAAGGAGAAGCTATAATTACTGTAACTACTGAAGATGGATCTTACAGAGATACATGTAAGGTTAGAGTAGTTAATAAACCAGAAGAAAATGTGAAAGTAGATAAGGTTAAAGGCTTTAAAGCTGTAGATAATACAAATAATTCAATAAAATTAACTTGGGATTTTCCAGTAAGTGGAGCACCAGTGGCAGAGTATTTAATTTATGTGGATGGAAAAGAAATAGCTACAGTAAATAGTAATGAAACTTTAGAATATGAAGTTAATAAATTAAATGCTAATACACTTTATAATTTTAAAATAGTTGCTAAGGGCTTTGATGGACAAAAAGGAAGACCAATAGCTATAAATGCAAGAACAACTAAATAAATGTAAATTATGAGAAAAGTTAATATTTAAACATTATTAAGAAATAGAGAAATGACAAGTATTGATTATAAAGTTACTTAAATTATTATTTTAGCATTTATAGACAAGTAACTTTCCACAATACTTGTCATATTTTCTTACTTAAATTGAAATGAATCCTTAAGGTATTATTAGAACCCTTAGAATCTATAGATAATAAAAGTGTTAAAAATATTAATTAAAGAAGCTTAGTAAGTTATAGTATAAACTTTACATTTAAAAAACACTCATTTATAATTACTATAAAGTGTAAAGTTAGGGTGTACTGATTAAAGTATATTAGATAAATGTAATTAAATAATAACTTAAAATAGTACATAAAAGACACGTTAAATTAGAGTAGGTGAGTGAAATGGTAAGAAAGAATAATAATAAAACATTAGCTGAAAATAGAAAAGCAAGACATGATTATTTTGTAGATGAGGCTATGGAAGCGGGAATAGCTTTAGTTGGTACAGAGGTTAAGTCTATCAGAAATGGAAGAGTCAATTTAAAAGAAGCATATGCACAGGTGGTTAATGAAGAGGTACTTATTTATGGTATGCACATAAGCCCTTATGAGCAAGGAAACATATTTAATGTGGACCCTTTAAGACCTAAAAAATTATTACTTCATAAGGCTGAGATAAGAAGATTAATTGGATTAATTCAACAGGAAGGTTTAACTTTAATTCCTCTTTCTATGTATTTGAAAAATGGAAGAGTTAAGGTTAACTTAGGAGTTTGTAGAGGAAAGAAAAACTACGATAAGAGAGATTCAATGCTAGAAAAAGCACATAAGAGAGATATAGAAAGACAAATGAAAGAAAGAAATAGATATTAAAATTTTAACTAGCAATAAAGAAAGGGTTAATTCTATAAAAACATAGAATTAACCCTTTTTAAAATTTTATATTATTCAGCTTGTATTAAATCTTTAAATTTGCTGTAAATTTTTAAGTTGTTTAAAAACTCATCTTCTAAAGCTAAGTTTTTTAAGCTGTCATCATAGGCTATAGCCCGTTCTAAAAAATAAAATCCTTCGTCAATTTTTCTTAAAACAGAACATACTCTAGATTTATAGTAAAATACTATATGGTTAAAGGGATCTAGTTTTAAAGCATGGTTTAATAGTTCATCAGCGTCGTCAAATCTTCCTACATATATTAAAGAATTTGCATATTCACAAGCACAAACAGGAGAAGAAGAGTTAATTTTAAAAGCTTTTTCATAGTTAATAATACTTTTTTCTAATTCATTTGTATAAAAGTAGCATTTACCTAGCTTTTTTAAGGCAATATATTCACTAGTATTAATAGTAAGGAATTTTTCTAGAAAAATTATAGCATTATTATATTTTTTCTTTTCTAAAAAACATTGAGCTTTGCCTAGTAAAGCATTAGAAAAATTCTTATCTAAAGATAAGCATTTATCAAAGCAATTTTCTGCTTTAGAAATATCACCTAATTTTATATACGAAAATCCTTTGTTTGAAAAAGCAAGAGGATTGAAACTATTAAGCTTTAGTGATTTATTAGAAAAATCTATGCTTCTATTAAACATATTTAAATTATAATATACAAAGGCTATGTTATTATAAAGTTCATAAGGAATCTGTGGTAATTTAAGAGCTTCTATACATAATTTATAAGCATCATTAAACTTACCTTTCTTTGATAATAAAAGTATTTTTTCATTATAATAGAAAGATGGTTTTAGAGTTGTTTTATTTTTTTCTAATAGTTTTAAACAACTTTTAAGCCTTCCATATTTAAGTTGTTTTTTTATTTTAAGTTCCGTTGAACCAAACATTGAGTTTAATATATATATAAAGGTTATAATGATAAATACACTAAATAACACTATGAATAAATATTCTAAAATTTTATTAGAGTTTTCCAAAGTTAATCCTCCAAAAAAGTTCTATACAATATTATATATGTAATATGTTGAAAGGATTACAATAAATGTTTAAAAATAAGTACAGGTAATAAATTATCATAGATGAAGTTTTGTTCATTTAAATTTACCAATATGATAAATAGGCTAAGTTGCAATATGAAAAGATTTAAATATAAAATAGAATGGAATTTGATGTAAACAAAAGAAAGGAGGATTTTTATTATGGCAGATAAAAACTCTAAGAAAATAACTCTTTTTCAGCTTATTGCCATAAGTATAGCTTTTTATGGAAGTATAAGAAATGTTCCTACAGTTGCTAGTGCAGGATGGGAAGCTATATTTTTTATGATTGGGGCAGGAGTGCTATTTGCAATTCCTATTTCGCTAATAGCAGCAGAACTTGCTACAGGATGGCCAGAAGAAGGAGGTCCACAGGTTTGGGTAAATGTAGCCATGGGAGAAAAATGGGCCTTTGTAACAGCCTGGTTATTATGGATACAAATGATGGTAGGAACTCAAATGGGAGCGGCAGCATTTGGTAGTGTATTATCCTATGCTATTGGAAAGCCTGAATTAGCTCATAATAATTTATACATATTTATAATTATAATAGTTACTTATTGGACTGTTACTTTTTTAAATTTCAAAGGAAAAGTAGGAAAGTGGGTAAATACTTTAGGTTCTATAGTAGGAATTTGCATACCTTTTTTAATTCTTTCTTTATTAGGAATATGGTATTTCATTAAACATGGCAATATAAATCTAGGACCTTTAAATTTTAACACAGCTATACCTAATATAACTGAGTTAAGTAAATTATCATTTTTTGCAGGAATTTGCTTTATTTTTGCAGGACTTGAAATAGCATCTGTACAAGCAAATAATATAGATAATCCTAAAAAAAATTATCCTAAGGCTGTTTTTATATCTGTAGGGGCTATGGTTATATTTAATTTAATTGCTGGATTAACAGAAGCGAATGCCATACCAGATGGAAAAATACAATTAGCAAATATAACACAGCCATTTCAAGTTTATTTTAATGAATTAGGTATACCTTGGATGACTAATGTTATAGGTATAATGATATGTATTGGATTATTTGCTCAAATGAGTGCTTGGGTTTTAGGTCCATCAGAGGCTATGATAAAGGTGGCTGAAGAGGGAAATTTACCAACAATATTTCAAAAAAGAAATAAAGATGGTATACCTATTACTTTTGTACTAATACAAGCCATAGCCATTTCTTTACTTGCCTCATTATTTATTATTGTTCCACAAATAAATACAGGATATTTTATGGTACTTATATTAACAACAATTTTATATAGTGTTGTATATTTATTTATTATATTAGCAGTAGTAATATTAAGATATAAAAAGCCAGAGGTAAAAAGGGCTTTTAACATACCAGGTGGAAAAATAGGAATGTGGATAACTTCTACTTTAGCATTTATAGGAGTAATACTAATAATTATTGTAAGTTTAATTCCATCTAATGATGTACCTAAATCAGCACATTTTGAATATGTGTTATTTCAAATTTTAGCTACATTAATATGTATAGTAACCCCTATTATAATATTTAAATTTAAAAAACCTTCATGGAAGAAAAATTAATATTTTTAATAAATAAATTTAAATTATAACAAACTAATATAATGTAAAATATCATAATTAATTTTTGCCAATAAAATTTAATAAGTCTTTGCAAAATTTGAATTTATGATATAAAATTATATTTAATGATGGAACAAACGACCACATTAATAGTGTAGAAAGGGTGAAACCGAAATGGAACTATTAAAAAAGACAATAAAAGAAAAAGGTAGAGTAACAGAAGATAATATATTAAAGGTTGATTCATTTTTAAATCATCAAATGGATGTTAAATTTTTTAATGAGGCAGGTAAGGAATTTTCAGATAGATTTAAGGATGAAAAAATTGATAAAATTCTTACAATTGAATCAACAGGTATAGCTTTAGGAATAATTACTGCACAATACATAAATGATATACCAGTAGTTTTTGCTAAAAAGCTTGAGAGAGTTGGAAAAAATACTGATATATATAAATCAGAAGTTTATTCTTTTACAAAGCAATCAATATATAATGTAATTGTAGATAAAAAATTCATAAAGCCAGGTGAAAGAATATTAATATTAGATGATTTCTTAGCTAATGCATGTGCTGTGTTTGGTTTAATAGATGTAGTTAAACAAGCAGGTGCTGAAGTAGTAGGTGTTGGAATTGTTATTGAAAAAGGATTCCAAAGTGGAAGAAAGCATTTAGAAGACAAAGGAATAAGAGTAGAATCTCTTGTTACTATTGATAAAATAGAAGACGGTAAAGTTCATTTTAGATAAAACTTGAATATAGTTAAAATATTATTAAAAGATAGGGAATAAGAATTATTCACTTTAGATTGCTTAAAACATGTTTTATAGCCTTTGTATGCTATAAAAGTAAGGGTTATTCAGTCTTTTGTAATACTTTCTATTCCCTTTAGTTATATATAAATAAATCATCTTAAAGATAGTGTGTATGATTGCTTTTTAGAGGTAAGTTTTAAAAATAAATGCGTAATAATTAAGTTTATTATGTAATGGTAATAATATCATATGTAATTAGAGAATATAAAGGATCTGTTGGGTTAATATACTTATTGAATTTAAGTAGTTATTGATATAATATAGATTATGGTTAAAGTTTAGTTTAACTTTACTAAGAAGAGAGCTATAGTTAATAATATTATAAAAATTCTATTAGTTAGTCTAATATATATATATAATAAAAAATTTAATTGAAAAATAAAATAGCTCTTTAAATTTTAAAAAAAATGTTGTATAATGAATTTCATGTGATGTAGTTAGTTTATTTGCATAAATTAATTAATGACAACTTCAAAAAACTATTAGTTTCGGATTTGAATTTTAAATTTAACCTTTACCAATAGTTGATAGGTTTATTTCAGTCAGTCTCGTAAACTCTCTTACAACAAACTATCCTTATTAAATGAACTTTAGTTTAGAGACTTGACTAAATAACTTTCATAATATATAATTAAATTAAAGTTAACAAGAAAAATTGAAGAAAAACAGTTTAAAAGTTAACTTTTATTGTAAGATGATATTTTAAAATTTAATATGGTGGTGCGTTTAAACCATATTACCTATAACATGGGGGCGTTTTGGCTTCGACGGGGGTAAGATGGGTTTGATAAGCGGGTCGAGGTAAGCATGTAACCTCGTTAATAAAGTATGCATTAAAGATAAACGCAGAAGACAATTTTGCATTAGCAGCTTAATTTAGCTGTTCATCAGCCCAGGTTGCCTACGGCTTGGATAACTGGTGTCATTGAAGTGGGAAACGAAGTTTAGCAAAGCTTTGAGCTAAAGGGGTATTTATGAAGCTAGTGAATTATGTGCCTGTCTATAGGCGGCATAAGGAGCGAATGTTAATATATAGACTACACTCGTAGAAAGTCAGGCTGGTCTGCTTTCGGACAGGGGTTCGATTCGTGGAAGAGTCGCCCTAGGAAGTGATTCCTAGAGGAAAAACTTAGCTTTATCGGTGAAACCTGACCAGATGTTTTAAAACATGCTGAAGGCAATACCGAGAGGTATGTAAAGAAATTTAACAGCCTCGTATCGACTCATAGGTTCCTAAGGCTTATGCTATGGAATACTAGGATAGAAGTCTTCAAATTATACTATGGCTTCTATAATATGCTAAGTATGTTAGTGGATACTAACATAAAGATATAGTCAGGGCATGCAGTAATGTATGAGAGTACCGACCCCTCGCCTCCACCAAAGCACGACAATGTGTTGATACAATGAAAAGTCCTTGAAATCAAGGGCTTTTTTTGTTGTATTAATGAATACCACAGGTTTTACCTGTGGTTCTAAAAAGCTTATAGCTATGAGTAGAAAAAAATAAAACCTCCGATGTAAAATAATAGTAGGTTTGCCGACCAAAACTTAATTTTACAAGGA
>NZ_WHJC01000105.1 GCF_009295725.1 Clostridium tarantellae | reverse complement strand
GGAACAAGCGGAAAATAAAAATTTATAATACATATATTATAATAAAAAGTAAGGTGGAGATTTATATGTTAAAATTTAATGAAAATGTTTTATCAACTACAACTGTTAAGCAAGAAGTTAATGTAGCACCAGGAGCATGCTGTTGTTGTACATGCTGTTGTTGTGTAGGAGTAAATGTTGGTGGTGGATCAGCTACAACTAACATAAATGGAACAAGTGGAAAGTAATATACAACATAAGAAAAAATAAGGTGGAGATTTATATGTTAAAGTTTAATGAAAATATTTTATCAACGACAAATGTTAACCAAGAAGTTAATGTAGCACCAGGATCTTGTTGTTGTTGTACATGCTGTTGTTGTATATCAATAAATGTTGGAATTGGATCAGCCACAACAAATTCTACTGTACCAGCAAACTAATTTATAAAAGGTAAGTTTTACATAAAAAAATAATAATTAATAATTTGCCAGGTAAATTATAATAATATAAATATACCTGGCAATTTTCATAAGGAGTTAAATGTTAACTAGGAGGTGTAAATAGTGTTTGGCAATAAAAAAGAAGAAAAAAAATATATTGATCCAGTAGAAAATATGAAACTTATACATTTTAATACACAATATTGTATTATGTCCCCGTATGTTGATTCTACAGTAGTAAGAACACCAGAAACCATTATAAAAGGTACGTTGTTTTCTAAAGAAAATAGATTTAGATCAGAAGAATATCTTTTAAATTATAGAACAAATAATAATTATTTAGGTTTTAGAATAGGTGTAGCGAATTTCTTTCAACAGGATGCGGCATTAACAGCTGTTAATGCAGAAATGGGCGAAGATTTAAATGATGTTATAAAACTTCCCAATGCTAAAAATATTAGAGTTGGATTATCAACGGCTATAACTTCTAGAAGAAGTGTAAGAAGTTATATGAAATCAAATATGTCTTTAAATGAACTTTCAAATATTCTTTACTATGCTCAAGGAGTTAGTAATGAAGTTGAACCTTATAATTTATCTAATAGAGATAAAAAAATTAAACTTAGAAATGCACCATCTGGTGGAGGATTATATCCTATAGATATATATATGTATATTCAAAATGTAAAAAAATTAAAAGATGGAGTATATAAATATTATCCTTATTCCCATTCAATAAAACCTATAAAATTTAATGAAGAAAGTGCTAATATAAGAAATTTTGCAGAGTTTGGAGCAGTAAATGCTGAAGATGCTAATTTAATAGTTTTTTATGTTTATAATTTTTTAAAGAATACAAGAAAATATGGAGATTCTGGAATGGCATATGCTTTAATTGAAGCTGGTGAAACAGCTCAAAATCTTCAGTTGGTTTCAACAGCTATTGGATATGGTTGTTGTGATATTGGAGGATATGAAAAGCAATATATTGAAAATTTTATAAATATAGATGGACATTTTAATCACGTAGTTCATATGACAATTGTAGGAATGGAATTGGAGGGACAATAAATGGATTTATCAAAAGATTACATATTAAATAACAATTTAAGAATAATAGATAATGGAACAAATGAAATAAGATTTAGAAAAGGATTATGGAATTATAATGAAGCAGTTTTAGATTTAAATGAAGAGAGTGAAGGATTTAAAAGTGCTTTAAGAAATTTAATACATAAACTTAAAAATGGAGGTTCAATTAAATTAAATTCTTTAGAACAATTTAATTTGAATAGCAAAGAAAAAGAAAATTTAATTAATATTTTTAGTGCTTTATATCAAGCCGGAATGATATGTAGTAAGGATGAAAAAGATATTAATGATGAATTAGATAAAGTTTTATTAGGGGATTTAAGACACGCTTTAATAAAAGAAGATGAAATACAGGGAAAAAAGTTACTTTTAATTTCTGATAATGAATATTGCAAGAAAAATATTAATGAGCTATCAAAAGCAATGAATGTTGAATTAGAAATATGTTCTGATGAGTTTATAAATAATATTATAAAAAAAGATGTTACATCAGCTTTAGATAGATTAGAAACTAAAAGTAATTTAGAAGGATTAAAGGAAGAATTAAGTAAATATTCAGCTGTATTAATGTGTATGGCACATTTAAATGTGAATGTTTTTAGAAATGTAAATAGAGCATTAATAGAATTACAAAAACAAGCTGTTGTATCATTTATAGATGGTCCATTTATAACTATGTTAAGCATAAATCCACCTAAAACTGGCTGTTTAGAATGTTTTGAACAGCGTATTTTAGCTAGGATGGAAGACCATGTTTCTTATCATAAGTTTGTAGAAAGTAAAGATAAAACAAAGATTCAAATACATGATTCCATAGTACCTTTATTAAATACAATGACTAATTTATTAATTTCAGAAGGATATATGATAAATAATTTCAATACATGTAAATTTGAAGGAAGAGTTTTAAGTATGTTTGTTCCAACATTAGAGATTCAAGTTCAAGATTTACTAAGAGTTCCTTATTGTTCAGCTTGTGGAAATGTAGCAAAAGCTCAACTAGAAGAGATAAATATTTCTACAAGAAATGTAATAAATAATATAATTGATAATATTAATTCATAATTAGGAGGGTAATTTTATGATGAAGTTTTACCCAAGTTTTAACAATATTTTTAATGACTTTAAGTCATTAGCAGGCAATCAAAGTGGAATACTTGAAGCATCAGCTATGCCATTAGTTAATTTTAATGGAGAAGTTAAACTTAAAAGTATAACAGGAAATATGCCTAAATATCATAAAACTCTTTTAAGTCAAGATATGGATATACAATACCATATAATAGGTTATGGTTCACATTATGAAGAGGCATTAATTAAATACACTGGTGAAAGTATAGAAAGATATTCAACTATTGTAGCTCCAGAATTAGTTAAAGATAAAATAGTATTTTCTAGCTATAAAGAATTAAGCAAAAAAGGAAAAGTATTACCTTTAGAATATTTAAATGTATTTACAGAAAATCAAAGACAATATGCTAAGGAATTACATGCTATTATTTCAGAAAAAGAAGTAAATGAAGATGACATAATAGGATGGATAAAATGCCCATCTCTTTTTAAGAAAAATGAAGAAATTTGGGTTCCTGCAAAAATGATGTTTGTTGGATACAAAGAAAATAAAGAATTAAATGAGGTTAATTTTATACCTTCATTTAGTACAGGAACAGCATCTCATAAAAGTTTAAAAAAGGCATTAATAAATTCACTTGTTGAATACATACAAATAGATGCTTTTATGTTAACTTGGTATACAAAGATAAAATGTAAAAGAGTTAAAATTGATAATGAATTAGTTAATAATTTATTAGAAGAAGTTAACTTAGGAAAGGATTCATCTTATGAAATAATACCTATATATATGACTTTAGATGAAATACCTTTACCTAACTTTGGAGTGATTTTAAAAAGAAAAGATAAAGGCATGCCATATATAACTTTTGGAGTTCAAGGTGGATTAGATCCAGTACATTCGCTAACTAGAGGAATAATGGAGGCCGCTTCTATAGCCTATGGACCTTATTTTAGTACTGTATATAATCCAGATGGATTAAAGCATGTAATGAATGAAGATGCTAAATTTTTAGATTTAGACAGTAATGTATTATTTTATGCAGCTCCAAATAAACATGAAGAAAAGGATAATATAATGGAAGAAATTATAGAGGGTGAAATTCTTTTATCTTCTATAGAAAATTATAAAGATAAGAATATAGATGAGCAAATTAGTTTCTTATTAAAACATTTATCTAAAGTAAGTGAGTATGGAGTATACCTAGATATAACTCCACCAGAAACAAGAAATAATGGATGGTATGTTACTAGAGTGCTTTTACCAGAAATATTGGAAATGTGTATACCAGAATTTCCATTTGCAAATCATCCAAGAATGAAAAAATATGGAGGGGTGAAAAATGGATATCCACATCCAATGCCTTAGTATTATAGTTTTATTAGCAACTTTCAGTCCTACAATACTTGCTCAATTAGGTATGTGGATAGGAAAAGATTCTTATGATATGAATAAGATTTTTAAGTTGTTATCAGGAGTTTTTTTATTTTTATTAGCATTAGTTTTTGTAGTAACTCCTAATGACTTTAATATGCTTTTACCTAAAGAAAATTATTGGTATGGAGTAGCAATTTTAGCAGTTCCTTTTACTATTTTCACTGAAATAGCATTAGCATATATGGTTAATTTTCCTAACAGGAAAGTAAAAGGCTTAAAAATAAATTTTATGATAAAAAATGCTAGCTTTAAGATAGTAATGTTTACTGTAATAATAGCAATATCAGAAGAATTTATTTATAGACAACTTTGGTTTTCTATACTTTTAAATACTTTTAGTTTTAATATAGTAACTATATTACTTATTACTTCAATAGTATATGCTTTAAATCATATTAGCTTAGGTAAAGTAATATTTATTCAAAAAATATTTTCAGGATTAATATATGGATGTTTATTCTATTTTAGTGGTTATAGTGTTATTATTCCTGTAATCACTCATTGTTTACAAAATATTTCAATTGTTTCAAAGGATTGATAGATATGGACTATTTAAAAATTTTAACTCTAGTTTTACTAATAATATATACTTCTATTCTTTATTTGCCAATGAGATTTAGCATTAAAAATTCTACGGTAATAAAAAGAAGTTGCTTAAGTATTTCTAGTTTAATAAATTCAAAAATTAATATTGCTTGGGAAGGAATAAAAGTTATTTACATAGTTATTATAGGATTATTACCAGTTATATTTATTTACAATAAAGGATATGTTTTTTATTACAATATATTTTCAGGCAATAAAATTTGGCAATCAATAGTATTATTAATTTTATCAATAATAACTATAATAGAAATTACTTTTTTTATATCTATAGTTATTGTAAATATTGTTATGGGTAAAGATAGTAGAATGGAAATGTCAAAAGTATCATGGATTAAATTTGATAAAAATAATCCTATGTATACGGCTTTAGTAAGACCTATAATATTTGCTATAGTAGAAATAATTCTTTATTATTTTATATTTTTAGGATTATTGGTAAATTTAGCGAATTTACCTTTAGTAATTTCAATATATATAATAGCATTTCTTTATTCTATAAGTAGAATTATAGCTACTAAAAATATAAGTCAAGGGCTTATTTATGGTACCTTTAGTTTTATATTGAACTTACTAGGAGGAGCATTAATTTTTTATAGTGGTTGTTTAATATATACAATTATTTTATATATAATTTACTACATGTTAATTGCATTTAAAGAATAAAAACTTAGGAGTTGATTAAATGAATTTGGTGGAGATTAAAGGGCTTGTAAAAAGCTATGGAAGTAATAAAGCAGTAAATAACATTAACTTAAACATACCAGAAGGATCAATATATGGATTATTAGGACCTAATGGAGCAGGAAAAAGTACTACTATAAATATGATTTGTGGATTGATTACTCCAAATAAAGGAGAAATAAAAATATTTGGTAAAAAATTCACTAAAAAATCAAAGGATATAAAACATAATATTGGAATAGTTCCTCAAGATATAGCTATTTATGAAGATCTAACAGCATATGAAAATGTAGCTTTTTTTGGAGGAATATATGGTTTAAATGGTAGGTTATTAAAGCAAAGAGCAAATAAAGCTTTAGAGTTTGTTGGATTATTAGATAGAAAAAATGAATATCCTGGAAGATTTTCAGGTGGTATGAAAAGAAGATTAAATATAGCATGTGCTTTAGTACATCAACCAAAGTTAATAATAATGGATGAACCTACAGTAGGAATTGATCCTCAATCAAGAAATCATATATTAGAATCTATAAAAAAGCTTAATGAAAAAGGATGTACAATAATTTACACTAGTCACTATATGGAAGAAGTAGAAGAGATTTGTACAAATGTTGCTATTGTTGATAAGGGACATATTATTGCTGAAGGAGAAAAATATAAATTAATATCAGAGCATACAGATATTAATTTAATAATGATTACTGTAGAAGATGCACAAAAAATAAATTTAACTGTACTTAAAGAAATAATTGAAGCTGAAAATATAGAGCTAGAAAAAGATACATTACAAATAACTTGTAAATCATCAGAAATTAGTTTAAATAAAGTAATAGAATATTTTATTAAAAATGATGTAAAAGTTAGAAATATAGAGAATAAAAGTAGTGATCTTGAAACTATATTCTTGAAATTAACAGGAAAAAAACTAAGAGACTAGAGGTGGCTCTATGAAAATGTTATACATAATAAAAAAAGAAATATTACATAACTTAAGAGACAAAAAAAGTATGATTTTAATGACAGTATTTCCAATGCTTATGATGGTTATATTAGGTACAGTTTTTGCATCATCATTTCAATCATCAGGAAGTATTCCTAAAATTAATGTAATATATTCTGTAGAGAAAAATTCAGATATATCAAAACAATTTAAAGTTTTTGCTGATGATATAGAAAAAACTATGAATGTAAACTTTACGGAAGTTACTGATGAAAAAAATGCATTAGAAAATATAAGTAATGGAACTTGTGATACTTATCTTAAATTTGAAAATACTAATAAAATATTATTTTATACTAATAATTTAAGAGTTTTTAATTCTAATTTAGTTTTAAGTTTAATGAATACATTTGTGGATAAATCTAATTTAATCAGTGAAATTGCTACAAAGAAGCCCATGGCATTATCTAAAATTGATAATAGTGTAACTCCTAATTATGTAGAATTTAAATCAATAGTAGCAGGAAAAGAACCTACAGGATTAGAGTATTATTCTATTACTATGTTTACTATGATTATTCTTTACAGTATACCAGCAGGTGCTTTTACTATATTGGGAGAAATAGGAAGAAGAACCTATGGAAGACTTTTATGTAGTGGAATCTCAAAGAGTAATATATTGTTTGGAAAGTTAATAGGATGCTGTGCAGCTACTTCTTTTCAAATATTCTTAATTTATTTATTTAGTAGATATATATTAAAAACTAATTGGGGAAATAATTATTTTGCTATAATAGGAATTTCATTATCAGCAGTAATTATGGCAGTATCTGTAGGTATAGGTCTTGCTAATATGATAAAAAATAGTGGAGTTGTAGCTATAGCAATGCATATTTTAATACCTATAATGGTATTTCTAGGAGGAGGATATATACCTCTTAACTTTATAGGAAGCAATGCTTTAAATGCAGTATCTATTATATCTCCAATTAAATGGACTAATGAAGCTTTGTTTAAGATGATTTATGGAAATAATTTAAGTACTATACCAATAGCTATAGCAATTAATCTTATAATTGCAATGGTGTTTTTAATTACACCTATTCTTTGGCCTAGAAAGGATGTGATATAAGTGAGAAATATAGCATTAATAAGCAAAAATATATTAAAGCAAGCTTTTAGAAAAAAATCAAATATAATTACTTTCATATTACTTCCAATTTTAGGTGTGTTTATTTCTTTATATTTAACTGCTGTAGGAACTTCTTATACAAAAGTAGGAGTTGTAGATTTAAATAAATCCTATATATCTACAGATATGATTAAAAGTATGAAAGCAAACTCTAATTTTATAATAGATGAAAATATAAAAGAAGAAAATATAGATAAATCTTTATTAAATAGAAATGTAGATTGTGTAGTGGTTATTCCTAAAGATTTTGACAAAAATATCATAAATATAAAAAACCAAAAGATAGAAATAGCTTCAGTAAGAGGAAAAGAAATTACAGCATGGATAGAAAACTATGTAAATTATTATGTAGATAATTTGGTGAGTATAGGCAAAGTAGCTGAAGGTAATAGTAATTTATTTAGAGAATTATATGAAGGATATAAAAGTCAAAGTTTAAAGCTTGAAAATGTATCTATTTCAGATAAAGGAAAAGATAAAAGTGCTACTAAACAAAGTATAGGTCTTTTATTAGTATTTATGCTTATGGCTTCTAGTGTAACAAGCGGATTTATAATGAGAGATAAGTTTAATAAAACTTATTATAGAACTTTTTGTTCTTCAGTAACAAAGGGACAATATATATTTGCAAATGTATTTTCTAATTTATTAATTTATATAATACAAGTTTGTATAATATTAGTTCTTTCATTATATGTACTTAATTTAAATTTTTATATTAATACAGCAACATTATTTATAATATTATTAAGTTTTGGATTAGTTTCCATAGGATTTGGTATTATAATAGCAGCATTTTCAAAAACATTTAATCAATCTTCTTATTTATCAAATATTTTAATTACCCCAACTTGTATGCTTTCAGGATGCTTTTGGTCCGTTGAAATGATGCCAAAATGGATGCAACAAGTTGCAATGATTTTTCCTCAAAGTTGGATATTAAAAACAGTTGATGAGCTTCAACATGGAAAAAGTTTTAATGATGTATATATGTATATAATAATAGTAATTTTATTTGCTTTTGTATTCTTTTTTATAGGTATATTAAAATTACAAAGAGATGAAAATTTAAAAAGTATAGTTTAAATATAAGAAAAAAGGGTGTGTAAAATTATTACATACCCTTAATTCTTATATTATTTATAAAATTCTTGAGTAGCAAATACTTCATTACCAATTTGATATAAACCAACTCCCATTGATTGAAAATCTGTTGATAATATATTTGCTCTATGACCAGCAGAATTCATCCATTGAGTCATAAATTGATCAGATAATTTTTTAAAATCTATTCCACCACCTCTTGAAGCAATATTTTCACCCCAAGCTTTATATTTTACTCCATCTTTAGCCATTTGAACTGTTATTAAATTTCCTTGAAGATCTTCATGAGAAAAATAATTTTTATCACCCATATCTTTTGATTTAATTCTAGCGTATTTTTCCATAGTTTTATTATAGGATAATAAAGGAAGACCAACTTTTGATCTTTCTATATTAACTTGATTAAAAATGGCCTGTTCTACATCATTTAAAGATGCTATATTATCATGAGAAGAAGGTGTTTTTGAAGATTTATCAACCTTTGGCTCAATTGGAACTTGCTTTTCCGATGATGGAGGTGCAGTTTCTATTACAGGTTCAGGTTGCTGTATTTCTATTTTGTTATCAGGTACTGGTGCAGGTGTTGTTTCTTGTGGTTTTATATTTTCTTTTGGAACATTAGGAATTATTGGCTGATTTATATTAGGTGTTATATTTTCTACTGGAGTAGGCTTTGGTAAATTTTTATTATTTTTTTCATGCGATTTTGGAACTTGAACTACATTAGGAGATATTCGTCTAGTTGTATTTGGCTTAGGAATAGGCTTTAAATTATTAGTTGGACTTTGTATTGTTCCAGGAACTGGTGCTTCAGTTGAAGTAGTATCAGGTCTTTGTATGTAACTATAATATACAGATGGATTTCTAAAATAAAATGATTTAGAAAAAACATTAGGAACTTTAATATGGCGTATACCACTAGATTTTGTACCATCATTTCCGTAATTAACAACATTAGCATTATCATTTATTATAGGATTTTCATTAGCAATTTTTTTGTTATCAGTAGTATTATTGATATTTCCAATTTTAGGTTCATTTAAATTTATTTTTTTGTTACTGATAGTGAAATAAAAAAGAGGAATTAGTATACAAAGAGTTAATAGTGTACCTATTAATAAATTAGTTTTATTTTTTTTCATATTAATCACTCCTTTATCTTTAGTTTAATTAAAGTATATCACAATGAATTTGTTTTGTTATTAGTGGATTATAGCCTAAAATTCCACTAGTATTTTATTATTAATCTGTATAAAAATTTAATAAATCAATTATAGTAAATTGACATAAAAAAGTAAATATAGTAATATTTAACTATAAGATGTAATAGTATACAAAGCAACGGGTTTTACAAAATTATATTTTAGTAAATAAATTAATTTTTATTTTAAATTGTATAAATGGGGGAGATTAATATGAAAAAGGCAAAATTAAAAATTCTTTCATTATTAACTGTGGCTACTGTTATTTCATCAATTAGTTTAAATACTATATCAGCACTAGCAACAGGCAATGATGTAGCTATTCAATCAGAAGAAAAAGTGTTATCCACTTTAAATTTAGCTTTAGGGAAAACCGCAGTGGCATCATCAGTTGAGCCTGAAGGAGAAAATTTTACTGCAGATAAAATAACAGATGGAGACAGAACATCTAGATCATCAAGATGGTCAAGTGGTCATTTTACAAATGGACATCAACCATGGATATATGTAGATTTGGGTGAAGAAACAGAGTTTGATAAAATTAAATTATACTGGGAAACAGCTAATGCTAAGGTTTATAGGATAGAAGTTTCAAATGATGCAGAAAATTGGAGCAAAATTCATAGAAAAGACAATGCCCAAGGAGGAGAAGAGTTAATATCCTTTGAAGAAAAGCAAAATGCTAGATATGTTAGACTTTTCTGTGAGGAAAATAATCCAGATGTATGGACAACTGTTTCTTTATATGAAATGGAAATTTATAATGGAGAACTTCCTACAAATCCACAAGAGGTAATAGATAATTTAGTGGTGCCAATCATAAATAAAGGAGATACTAAGTTACAAATGCCTAAGGTTCCATCAGATATGGAAATTGAATTTATAGGCTGTGACTATCAGGAAATTATAGCTTCAGATTTAACTATTAATGAGCCTTTAGTAGATACTAAAGTAACAGTTGATTTTAGAGTTAAGCAAGGGGAAACTTCTTTAGAAACAAAGGGTATAGAAGTAACTGTACCAGGTAAATATTCAGGAAATATAGGTGCAAATACAAAGCCAGAGGTTATTCCTTCTTTAAGAGAATGGGTTGGAAAAGATGGTAATTTCCAAATTGCAGACAGTAGTAGAATTGTTTTAGATGGAAATTATGAAGCTGAGTTAAGCAAAACAGCTGAAATATTTAAAGAAGATTATAAAGACATTTTAGGAAAAGATATAGAAATTATTAC
>NZ_WHJC01000104.1 GCF_009295725.1 Clostridium tarantellae | reverse complement strand
AAATATAATTTATTAACATACATTGTTGATAAATTTAAATAAAAATATTGGAGGAATTTTAATGCCGTACTTTGAGTTAATGAAAAATTCTTGTAACTCTGTAAAAATGAATTTTGATGAAAATAAATATGAAAAATTTTTGATATATAAAGATTTGTTGAAAGAATGGAATGAAAAAATAAATCTTACAGCTATAACTGAAGATGAAGAAATTATAAAAAAACATTTTATTGATTGCATAAAAGCTTTTAGTACAGAAGAATTTAAAAAAGCTAAAAATATAATAGATGTGGGAACAGGTGCTGGTTTTCCAGGATTGCCTATAGCTATTATGAGAGATGATGTAGAAGTAACATTACTAGATTCTTTAAATAAAAGAATTAATTTTTTAAATACTGTTAAAAATTCACTTGATTTAAAAAATGTAATTACTATTCATTCAAGAGCTGAAGATGGAGCAAGAAAAAAAGAATTAAGAGAGAAATTTGACATAGCAACATCTAGAGCTGTAGCAAATATGTGTATATTATCTGAGTTTTGTTTGCCATATGTTAAAATTGGTGGATATTTTATAGCATTAAAAGGACCTAATATTATAGAAGAATTACAAAATGCTAAAAATGCTATTGGAACTTTAGGCGGAAAATTAGAAGGAGTTTTAGAAGTTAATATAGAAGGTTCAGATTTAAAGCATAATTTAGTTATAGTAAAAAAAATAAAAGAAACTCCCAAAACATATCCTAGAAAAGCAGGGTCAATTACTAAAAAACCTTTAAAATAAATATTGTTTGTGAGGGATGGGTTATGCATAAAGAAATAGTTTATATTCCAATAAATAAAATAGTGCCGAATGAATATCAACCTAGGAAATATTTTAATGAAGATTCTTTAATAGAATTAGCACAATCTATAGAACAATATGGGGTTATTCAACCTATTACTGTAAGAAAAAAAGAAAATAAATTTGAATTAGTTGCTGGTGAAAGACGATGGAAAGCATCGCAAGTAGCTGAACTTAATAACATTCCGTGTATTATTATTGATATAACAGATAAAGAGTCAGCTGAAGTTGCGTTATTAGAAAATCTTCAGAGAGAAGATTTAAATTTCATAGAAGAAGCTGAGGCCTATTATAATTTGATAAGCTTTCATAAATTTACACAGGAACAATTAGCTGATAGAATGGGAAAAAAGCAATCTACTATTGCAAATAAGTTAAGATTATTAAAATTAAATTCAAATATAAGAGAAATATGTTTATATAATAAATTAACAGAAAGACATGCTAGATCATTATTATCTTTACCTACAGAGGATTTGCAATTAAAAGTAATTAAAGATGTAGTAAAGAAAAATTTAAATGTAAAAGAAACTGAATTATTAATAAATAAGGAACTTTTAAAAATTGCAGGAAAAGAATTAAATTCTAAAGGTAAAAAGAAAATATTAGGTTCATTTCCTACAAAAATTTATGTTAATTCAATAAAGCAAATTTTTGATAAATTTAAAATTCCAGCAGAGTATAAATCTAAAGATTGTGGAGATTATATTGAAATAGTAGTAAACATACCCAAAAATAAAAAATGATATAAAATTTATTTGAAAATCATTATGTTTCACGTGAAACATAATGATTTTTTTTATAAAATTCATTAAGAAGTGCATATTTTAAAAATTAAATTAATTTTACTTTAATCAATTTTATAAGCATTTATACATTTTTTAATATGTTTGTTCTTTAAATATGTAAAATAAAACTATATAATAAATATATATGGAGGGAGGTGTTATTCAAGAATGATATATTTATTCTTGAAGAGAAGATGAAAATTATATGTGTATTTAATCAAAAAGGTGGAGTTGGAAAAACTACCACCAATATAAATATGTGTGCATATTTAGCTATGGCTGGATATAAAATTTTAGCAATAGATATAGATCCACAAGGTAATACAACTAGTGGTTTGGGAATAGATAAAAGAAAACTAGAAAAAACTATATATGATTTGTTAACTAATGAAGAAGAAATTGAATCTATAATATATAAAAGTAATTTAATTGAAAATTTGCATGTTATTCCCTCAAGAATGGATTTAGCTGGTGCTGAAATTGAAATGATAAATAATAAAGATAGAGAATTTATTTTATCTAAACAATTAGAAAAAGTTAAAAATAATTATGATTATATTTTTATAGATTGTCCCCCTTCTTTAGGTGTTCTAACTATAAATGGATTAGTTTCAGCAGAAAGTGTTTTAATCCCTATACAAGCTGAATTTTATGCATTAGAAGGTGTAGGGCAATTAATTAATACTATAAATTTAGTTAAAAAATCTCTTAATAAGAAATTAAGTATTGAAGGTGTAATAATGACAATGTATGATTCTAGAACAAATTTAAGTAACGAAGTTTACAAAGAAGTTCAGGATTATTTTAAAGATAAATTATATAAAAATACTATACCAAGAAATATAAGAGTTGCAGAAGCACCAAGCTTTGGATTGCCAATAGTTCTATATGATGATAAATGTAAAGGAGCGAAAGCTTATGAAAATGTTACCAACGAATTTTTGATTAAGCAAGGAGTGAAAATAGATGGCTAAGAAGTTTGGATTAGGGAAAGGATTAGAAGCATTAATTCCTAATGATAATTTAGAAAAAAATAATAATGAAAATTCACAAAAAAATTTTTCAATTAATATATCAATAAATAATATAAAAGCTAATGAAAAACAACCTAGAAAATTTTTTGATAACAATAAATTAATGGAACTGGCAGAATCATTGAAAGAACATGGAATTATTCAGCCATTAATAGTAAAAAAAGAAGAAAAATTTTATTCTATTATTGCGGGTGAGAGAAGATGGAGAGCTGCTAAATTAGCTGGATTAAATGAAGTGCCAGTTATAATAATGAATTTAAGTGATTCAAATTTATTACAAATTTCATTAATAGAAAATATACAAAGAGAAGATTTAAATCCTATAGAGCAAGCTTTAGCCTATCAAAAATTATTAAATGATTATAAATTAACTCAAGAAGAATTATCAAAAAAAATAGGAAAATCTAGAACTTCTATAACTAATACATTAAGATTATTAAATTTAGATTATAGAGTTAAAGAGTATATAATTCAAGGAATAATTTCCGAAGGTCATGGTAGATGCTTATTACCATTGGAAAAAGAAAAACAATATGAATTATCGCAAAGGATTATTGATGATTCTTTATCAGTTAGAGAAACTGAAAAAATTGTAAAAAAAATAATTAATGAATTTAAAAATAAAATTCAAGTTGAAAGAAGAAAGCCATTAAATCCATATTATAAAGAAGTAAGAGATAGATTACAGGAGTATTTTAGTACTAAAGTAAATATTAATTCTAATAAAAACAAAGGAAAAATAGAAATAGAATATTATTCAGAAGAAGATTTACAAAGGATATTAGATATTATAAATATGTAATGTTTCACGTGAAACATTTATATATTTTTTATATAAGAAGGGATGATGATGTTTTGCAAAATGTAATGGGATTATTAAATGAGTATGGACAATATATATTGATAGGAATAGCTTTCATTGTATTAATACAGTTCATATTGATAATAGTATTATTTAATACTACAAGTAAATTAGAAAAAAAATATAGAAAATTAATGAGAGGAGCTAATGGAAAAAATATAGAAGAATTAGTAATTTCATATTTAGATAAAGTAGATGAAGTTAAAGAAATTTCTAGAAATATGACTAAACAAAATGATTTATTAAATAAAAAAATAAATAAATGTGTTCAAAAGTTTTCAGTTATAAGATATAAAGCATTTGCAGATGTAGGTAGTGATTTAAGTTTTTCTGTTGCTTTATTAGATGAAAATAATGATGGAGTTATATTAACTGGAATTTATGCAAGATATGAAAGTACTACTTATGCTAAACCTATTGATAAGGGAATATCTAGATATGATTTATCAGAAGAAGAACTCCATGTACTTAATGATGCCATTAATAAATAAGAATTAGAATGAAAAATAACTATGAAAAATTCATAGTTATTTTTTATATTATAAAATTTTTTCTAAAATTTTATCTATATTACAAGAAGATTTCTTTTGACCAGTAGTTTTTAATATAAAATGATGTATTCCATGAGATATTGTATTTGCTAAATTCATAACGGTATATAATCTAGTATTTTGAAGAACCATAAATTCTAAATTACTTGATATATTAACAAAGCCTAAGATACTTAAATCACCTATAGAAGGCAAATTTTTATTTAATGCTAAACCAGGATGTAATGGTTTCTTTTCAATTAAAATCTTACCTACTTTATCAATAGAGCCTAATGCAGCATCTATAGAAATAATATAAGCTTTTTTATGAGTGTTTTTTATATAAGATAATGTATCTAATATATTTTGAGCGTGTATTGGATTTTCTAATGTACCATAAATATATAAATTATTTTTAGAAAATGATTTAAGTTTTTCACCAATTAAAGGACCTAAAGAATCACCTGTAGATCTATCACTACCTACACAAAAAAATACAATGGGTCTATTATCTTTAATAACAGTTGATAATTCGTTGATTAAATAGTCTCTAATTAAAAATATTGATTTTGAATTTAATGAATCTATATATAGAGAATTATCCATAAAAAAACCTCCTTTTAATAGTAATTATTTACCAATTGCTAGGGGTTTATACTTATATTAAATCAACTTTTTTTAAAACAGTATAGCATATAATTAAAAACATACAGAATATAACTCCTATAAATCCATTTAATTGTAGTCCTATAAATAATGCGGCTAATGAAAATACAGGATTTATTCCTAAAGAAGATGAAACAACTTTAGGTTCTAATATTTGTCTAATTATTGTAACTAGAGCATATAAAGCTATTAATGAAATAACCAAAAAGTAGTTACCTTTATGAAAATAATAAAAAATTAAAGGTAAATAAATCATTATAGTTCCTAATATAGGTAACAAATCAAATAACCCTGCTAAAATACTTAGAACTAAAGCATATTTAATTTTAAAAAATAAAAAACCAATAAAGGTTATAATCATGGTAACAGATATAAGAAATAAATAAGATAAACAATAATTAAATAACATTTTTTTTGCATGAGTAAATGCATTTTTTATTTGAGGGGAAACTTTTCCAGGTAATAGCTTGTCTAAAATGTTTTTATTAGATGATATATTTTTAGTGAAAAAGTAAGTACTTAATAATGTACATACTATTGTCATGCCTACATAAGGAATATATCCTAGAAATTTAAATAAATATTGTAATATTGAAGAACTTAAATTTATAATATTACTTAATAATGTTTTTGATAAATTATGAAGATACAATTCTATATTTACCCAAAAGTCTGGATTAATATTTAAATTTAAATTATTTAGCCATGATTCTATTTTGGACAAATAATTATACATGGAAGATGTATTTTTTGAAAGTATATTTTGAAGATAATCATATAAGTTACCAATTTCAGCTCCTAATGAAACTATTAATATAGTAGTAAGTAGTGTAATTATACTAAAAAAAGAAATAGTAACTAGCAAAGAAGCTATCCAAGATTTAAATTTAAGTTTTTTTATTAAAAATTGAGTTGGATATTTTAGAAATAAAGTAAATAAAAAAGCTAATATAAATGGTAAAGTATATTTCAGTGTTAATGAAAAAATTAAAAAAGTTAAGGTATAAATGATAAAAAATATAACTAATTTTTCAATTTTATTTAAAAAAAAATCCATTAAAATACCTCCTTATTTCATATAAAACTTTAAGATATCTAAACAATCAACTAAGAGAATTTATCTCTTAGTTGATTGCTTTATTTGTAATTTTATATATAGAGTCAATAAAATATCTTATTTCATTTATAGTATTAAAATAACCTAGGCTTATTCTTATAGAGCCGTTAGGGTAAGAACCTACTGTTTTATGAGCAAGAGGAGTACAATGAAGACCTGTTCTGCAAGTTATATTATATTCAGAATCTAATAAATAGCCAATTTCACTAGGATCTATATTATTAATGTTAAAAGAAATAGTAGAAGTTCTTTTTGTTTCATCAAATGTTCCATAAATTTTAATATTAGGCATATTTAATAATTCTTCTAAAGCTTTTTTACAAAGATATTCTTCTTTTTCTTTAATATTTTTTATACCAGTTTTATTTATGAACTTAATTCCTTCTAATAGTCCTACTATACCAGGTGTGTTAAGAGTTCCGCATTCAAATTTATCAGGTAAGGTTGATGGTGGGATAAGTAATGATGAATTACTACCAGTACCACCTAGAAATATTGGGTTGCAAATTTCATTTAGTGAATCATCAATTATAAAACCTCCTATTCCTTGAGGGCCTAATAAAGATTTATGACCTGTAAAAGCTAAAGCATTTAAATTTAAAGCTTTTATATCAATAGGAATAGTTCCAGCTGTTTGAGCAGAGTCTAATATTAAAAATATATTTTTTTCTTTACAAAGTTTTCCTATATCTTTTATTGGTTGAATACTTCCTACTAAATTTGAAGCGTGGGATAATATTATTAATTTAGTATTAGATTTAATTTTATTTTTTATATCATTTATGCTAATAAATCCTAATTTATCACAATTAATAATATCTAAAGAAACATTTTCTAAAGTATTGCTTATGTTAATCAAGGGTCTTATAACTGAATTATGTTCCATTGATGTAGTTATAATATGCCAATTAGGTTTTATTATTCCTAATAAAAGCATATTTATGGAAGAAGTAATATTATTAGTGAATATTACATTTTCACATTTTTTAAAGTTAAAAAAATTACTTAATTCATTTCTACATTCATAAACTAACCTATTACTATGTAATGAAATAGAGGAAGAGCCTCTATTAGCACTTCCTCCATAATTAATCATGTAATTCATCATAGAATCAATTACTTCTTTAGGTTTAGGATATGACGTAGCTGCATTATCAAAATATATTTTTTGCATAAAAATTACCTCATAATTATTAATTTAAATAAGCCATATAATATAAATGCTAGGCCTAAAAATATCATAAAAAATTTTACTAAAAGAGATGTTTTAGTAGTTAAATCTTTTTTTACAATAGAACCACCACGAGCAGCTAAAAAATTTAAAATTATAAACCAAACCAATGTACCACAAAACATGGAGGTAGTTGCTATTAAAAGAAATATATTTCCTGAATTTCTCCAAATATTAATAACAGTAGCGCTAATAGCCATCCAAAGAGATAAAGTCATTGGATTTATAAAAGTTATTAAAAAACCATTCCAAAAAGTTGATAAAGAGTTAGACCTTACATCATAATTTTCTTTTGCATTAGTTTTATTTAATAAATTAATTAACAAAAGTATTATTCCTGATATTATCCAAAAAAAACTTTCTATTTTATTATTAACACTTAAAAGTTGAACTAATCCAAAATTTATTAGAATAATATATAAATAGTCAGCTGTAATTGCTCCTAACGAAACTTTAAATCCGGATTTAAAACCGTTACTTAAAGATTGAGAAACAGCCTCTACAGCAGCAGGACCTAAAGGAATTGCTACTATAATGCCAGTAGATAATCCTGAAAGTATTGCTTTAGTATAAAATAAACCCATATAATTATCCTCTTTCACTAAGTACTAAAAATTTTTAATAATATATTTAATATTATAAGACAAAATTAAATATATTTCACTTAAAAATGGTTACACTTTTACATTTTAAGCATATAAGATATACTAATTATAAATATAATATTTATAATCAAGAAAGGATGTTTAATGGTGAAAGATTTTATAATTGTTTTTAATAATACTCATGAAGCAATGGCGGGAGAAAAGATTTTTAAAGAAAATAATATAAAGTTTATGATAATGCCAACACCAACTTATATAACTAAAAGTTGTGGAATTAGTATAAGATTTAAAGAATGTGAATTATCTAAAATAGATATATTAATTAGTAATAAGCAGATTACTTTTAAGAATATATATGTAAAGGACCAATCAGGATTCCAAGTATTTAAATAATAGGTGAGGATAAATATGGTGCAAAGTTTTTTACTAGATAGTTTTTTAAAGTTTCATATTGTAGCAGAAAGTACAGGAGAAAGTTTATACATAGGGGATAAGAGATTAATAAACTTAAATACATTAGATAAAATGTTAGAAAAAACTATACATTTAGCTATAATTATATTATTAATGGCGGTAATAATAAAAGTTGGTAATAAATTAATAAATAAACTTGTAAAAAAGCAAATTGAAAGTAATTATAAATTTTCAATGGATGAAAAAAAAGCAAATACAATAGGTACATTATTACAAAGCATATTAAAATATTCAGTGTATTTTATAGGTATTACTACTATGCTTTCTAGTTTATTTGGAAATATATCTTGGGCATTTGCATCAATAGGAGGGGTAGCTGTAGGTTTAGGAGCTCAAAGTTTTGTCAAAGATGTAATTAATGGAGTATTTATATTATTTGAAGAACAGTTTGCAGTAGGTGATTATATAACCATAGCTAATTCAACTCCTATACAAGGAATTGTTGAGTCGATAGGATTAAGGACAACAGAATTAAGAGATTTTAATGGTGATGTTAATATAATACCTAATGGAAGCATTTTAATAGTTACTAATCATTGCAAGGGAGATATGAGAGTTCTAGTAGATGTTGAAGTAGCTTATGAAACAGATATAGATTATGCAATAGGAATAATAAATAAGGTATGTAATAAAATGAATAAAACTGATAAAAATATAACATCACCTTTAGAAGCATTAGGTGTTATGTCTTTTAATCCTTCTGGAATAACTATACGAGTTGTAGGAAAAGCAAAACCTATGACACAATGGAATATAGAAAGAGAGTTAAGAAAAGAATTAAAGTTAGCTTTAGATAAAGAAGGAATAGAAATACCTTATCCTAAAACTCAGATTGTAAATTTATCTAAGGAAGTAAGTGTAAAGTAAGAAGGTGAATATATGATAGATAAGTTTTATTTAGGTGATATTGTACAAATGAGAAAACAGCATCCATGTGGAAGCTTTCAATGGGAAATAATAAGAATGGGTGCAGATATAAAGATAAAATGTATAGAATGTGGTAGAATTGTAATGATTCCAAGAATTAAATTTAAAAAAGGAGTAAAAAAAATAATTAAATCTAATGCTCCGATTGATGAAATATAAAATTAAAAAACTGTAATTAAAGTTAAAAATTAATATTTAAAGAGGGTTGCAATAAACTTTCTTTGATGTTAAAATATTAAATTGTAATCCCTGCTGTGTAAAGCACAGCCACAGGCCAAAGGGAGGAGGTGTAAATGATGAGAAAATACGAAACTATATTCGTTGCACACCCATCATTAGACGAGGAGGCTGTTAAAGCTTTAATCGAAAAATTTAAGGGTGTTATCGAAAACGGTGCAGGAACAGTTGACAATGTTGATTTCTGGGGAAAAAGAAAGTTAGCTTATGAAATTTCTAAAGTTAATGAAGGATTCTACACATTAATCAATTTCACTGCTAGTCCAGAATTACCAAAAGAGTTAGATAGAGTATTCAGAATCACTGATGGTATCATAAGACACATTATCGTTAAAGAAGAGAACTAAGAGGTGATATTAAATGAATAAAGTTGTTTTAATCGGTAGACTTACTAAAGATCCAGATTTAAGATTTGCTGCTGGTAGTGGTACAGCTGTTGCTAGATTCACTTTGGCAGTAAATAGACCATTTAAAAAAGACGAAACAGATTTTATAAACTGTATTGCCTTTGGAAAAACTGGAGAAACAATAGCACAATACATAACAAAAGGAAGACAATTAGCTGTAGCTGGTAGTATTAGAACTGGAAGTTATGATGCTCAAGATGGAACGAAGAGATATACTACAGATGTTGTAGTTGAAAGCTTTGATTTTATTGATTCTGGTAATGGTGGTAATAGAGGAAATTCTGGTAATAATAATCCAGGAAATGACTTTGGATCTACAGGATTTGTACCAAACAATTCATTTAACGAGCCGTCATTTAACAATGATGATATGACGCCAATAGATGATGGAGATATTCCATTCTAATTCATATTAAGTAAGGAGGGACACGTAATGAGCAGAGAAATGAGAAAAGGCGGAAAAATGAGAAGAGCAAGAAAAAAAGTTTGTATCTTCTGTGTTGATAAAGCCGAGTCAATAGATTACAAAGATGTACCAAAATTAAAGAAGTACATTACTGAAAGAGGTAAAATATTACCAAGAAGAATTTCAGGAACTTGTGCTAAGCATCAAAGACAATTAACTGACGCTATAAAAAGATCAAGAAATATAGCTTTATTACCATTCACAACTGAGTAATGGTTTTATAACCCCTGACAATGTCAGGGGTTTTTTGCATAATTAGTAATATTAAAATATTAAGATATTAGGTATTGAATTTGTTTATATTGCATAAAAATAGAAAAAAAACTAAAATAAATATATATAGGAGGAGTATAGGAGGGGTTTTATGAAAAAAGATGATTTTAATATTATGGGTGATATTAAAATAATAGAAGAAATAAAAGCACAAATAATATGTATACTTGGAGAATTATTTTTAATATTAACTAAAGGTACTAATGTTGTAAAAAACTCCGTTGTTGATTGCATAGCATCATTAATAATACTTTTATATGTTTTAGCAGATAAATTAGGATATTCAGCAATAGAAGTAGATGAAAATATAAAAAAAAGTTTAAAAGTTGGTATAGTAGAGGAAGATGAATTGGAAAAAAAAGGTAATAATTTAACTAAATTATTTAATCATTTGAAGGAAAGAAGATAATAAATTATTCTTAGATAATAAAATAATTTATAATAATATTGATTATAGTTCATAAAGGATATTTAAATAAGTATTTGTTTATATTAAAAATAGAAAAAAAGTATTTATATTTTTAGACTCAGAGAGTTTAGACATTTTTGTAAATTTAATATTAAAATTTCAAAAATTAACAAACATCCAGTGAGGG
>NZ_WHJC01000103.1 GCF_009295725.1 Clostridium tarantellae | reverse complement strand
AGACCGGGGGATATCTCGGATTATATCATAATATTAAAAATATATTTGAAAAATTTAGAAATTTTGCTTATAAAACTAAAAATAGCATTTTTGCTTTATGCAAAAATGCTATTTGTCTACAAACTGAAAAGAGAAGCAAAGCTTCTCTTTTTTTTTATGCATATATATTAGCAAAAATACCATAAAGAACAAGCATATAAAATTTTGATGATAGATTTATTTATTGTATATAAATTGGAACTGAAGTTAATAATAAGTAAGATATAAAGAAAAGGAGGTGAAAAACCACTGATTTTAAAGTGGTAGTATATGGACAAAAGAAAAAATGGAGCTTTAATATTAATAGTTTGTTTAATATTAAATTTTACATTTAATATTAAAGTTTTAGCTAAAAATAATGAAGAATTAAAAAAGGTAGTTTTAATAGATGCAGGACATGGAGGTATTGACGGAGGAGCTAAGGCTAAGGATGGTACTTTAGAAAAAGATATAAATTTATCAATAGCTTTAAAACTAAAAGAATCTTTAGAAAAAAAAGGATATACAATATATATGACTAGAGAAGCTGATAGTGGATTATATGAAAAAGGAAAAACTATTAAAGAGAAAAAAAGAGAAGATTTAAATAATAGAGCAAAACTTAAAGAAAAAACTAATTGTGATATTTTTATAAGTATACATGAAAATATGTTTCCTCAAAGTACATGTAAAGGAGCACAGGTATGGTATGCATCAAATGAAGAAAGTAAAACTTTAGCAGAATTGCTACAGGAAGTATTTAAAATAGAATTAGATAATAATAATAATAGGTTAGCTAAAGCCGCAGAAAATCAATATAGAATCTTAAGAGGCAATTATAAAGGTGCATCAGTAATTGTTGAATGTGGTTTTTTATCTAATAATGAAGAACTAAATAAGTTAAAAGATTCTGAGTATCAACAAAAGCTTGCTGAAACTATGACAAAGGCTATAGAAAAATTTTTTTCACAATCTTAGTTAAGAATTTTAAATTTATAAGTATTGTAAACATGAATAGCAGTTTATTATTGTACTATTAATAATAGTTCATATTAACTTTTTAATACTTACTGGAAAAATATATTTACTTTTGTTGTTACAATCTTTTATTAAAATTAAGAATATTAAAATTACTAAGACAATTGTAAGTATATAAATTAAAAAATTAAAAAATTTATATTTTTTATATTCAAACATAATTTACTCCAAAATTAGATATATAAAATTATAATAAAAAATAATTAAATATATGACAAATAAAAAATTAAGCGTAAATACTTTATTTTTATAAAGTTTTACGCTTAAAATTTATATACTAGATTATTTTAAATGTTTTTAAAGCCTTTTCCTTTAACTTCTGATACATCTATTATAGTTATAAAAGCTCTTGGATCTATTAAATGAATATTATTTTTTAATTCAATCATTTGACGAGGTGTTACAAGACAATAGAGCATTTTCTTTTTATCATGAGTATACTCTCCTTCTGCTAATAAAGAAGTAACACCCCTGTGTAAATCTTTAATTATATATTTAATAACCTCTGCTTCTTTTTCAGTTAATATTAATAATAATTGTTTAGAGTTAGCACCTTTAATAACTTTATCTAAAACAATTGTTTGACAAAACATAGATATTAAAGTATATAAAGCTACAGGAACTTTGAAAAATATAGCACCTATGCATATAACAATAAAGTTTAATACTAAACTTAAAGTACCTATATTAAAGTTTGAATATTTTTTTCTAATAAGCATAGTTATTATATCAGTTCCACCCGTTGAACCATTTCTAGAAAATACAAGACCATATCCAATACCACATAAAATTCCACCAAATATACAATATAAAAGTATATCATCTAAAACTAAAAGTTGTGTTACTGGAGCTGTTAATATTAAAAATAAAGATAATGATAACATTCCAATAGTAGAATATACAGTGAATTTTTTGGGAAGTTTCAGATAGCTTATTACAAATAGTGGTACATTAATAATAAATACAATAATACCTGAATTAATACCAAATAAATATTGAAATATAAGAGCTACGCCTGTAGCACCACCACTTAAAAGATGAGCTTTAGCAAGAAATAAATTTACTCCTAACGCTGAAATAAAGCAACCTATTATAATAATAAGCAAATCAATAATAAAATCTTTTTGGGGTTTAATATAATTCATTACAAAATCTCCTTAGTTTACACTATACTGTTAATTACAGAGTTATTATAATAGATTTTTTCAGTTAAGAAAAATTAATATAATTGTTAAATAAATAAATAATAGTTAGATATATATAATTACTGTAAGTTTTCTAAGTTTTTCATTGTATTTATACTATTTAATATATGTAAATAAATTTAAATTATAATTATGTATACTTTGAAAAATAAATTATTTATTATAGAATATAGTTGATTAATTAGAAGAGGAGGGTTAAAATGGAAAAATTTAATGTTTTAGTTGTAGATGATGAAAAGGAAATAAGAGATGCAATAGATATTTATTTAAGAGGTGAAGGAATAAATGTAATAAAAGCTTGTGATGGAATAGAGGCATTAGAAGTAGTAGATAAAGAAGATATTCACTTAATTATATTAGATATAATGATGCCTAAAATGGATGGAATGCAGACTTGCTTTAAAATAAGAGAAAATAGAAATATTCCAATAATAATGCTTTCAGCTAAGTCAGAGGATAGTGATAAAATTTTAGGATTAAATATTGGAGCAGATGATTATGTATGTAAACCCTTTAACCATTTAGAGTTGGTAGCTAGAGTTAAATCTCAATTAAGAAGATATGATAGTCCTTTAAGTAAAGATGGAACACAAGATATTATAGAAATAAAAAATCTTACTATTGATAATATAAACAAAAAAGTAACTTTAAGGGGAGAAGAGGTTAAGTTAACAGCTACAGAATATAAGATTTTACTTTTATTAGCATCACATCCAGGAAGAATATTTTCAATAAAAGAGATATATGAAAAGGTATGGGAAGAGCCTTTTTATAAAAGTGAAAATACAGTAACGGTTCATATAAGAAGAATGAGAGAAAAAATAGAAATAAATTCAAAAGACCCAGAGTATATAAAGGTGGTGTGGGGCATTGGCTATAAAATTGACAAATAATTTTAAAAGGTGGTGGAATGATTATAGAATTTGGGTAAGAGATATAGAAAATGTATTTATATTTCTTTTTGCATTGTTATTACCTATGTTATTTTTAACTTTAACGGGAGGAAGTAGTTTTAAAACTTTGGTAAAGTTAAATTATAAAAGTAATTCAGAAATAAGCAATAGAGTAAGATATATAGATGCCATAATTGATCCAGATAGATATAAACAAAGTAGATTATTAGAACAATCAACTCAGTTGTCAGATTTTTTATATGATTCAACAGATTATTTAAAAGATGTAGAAAATTGTACTACAAAAGAACAAAAAGAAAAAATACTTTCTAAATTACAAGAATATGCAACTTTTGCTACAGCCGTGGTTGTTGTAAATAATAAAACAGGTGATTACTATTCTAATAGAGTATTTTTTCATCAGCCACCATATACCTTATCTACCCCTAAAGAAGTAGTTGAAAGTATGGCTAAAAATAATGGAGTTGTATATAAAATAATAAAATCTACTGATAATATAGATGAAATTTATTTCTCACCAGGAAATTATTATGATAGAGATATTAAATACATAAGAATAGCTTTTGCAACAACGTGTATTACTACAATTTTATTAATAATTTTATTGATAAAAAAAATATTTATGATAAAGAAAATGAAATTAAGTGGTTATTTAAAAAATTTAAAAGCTGGATATATATATAATTTTATTATTTGTTTTAAATTATTATTTAGTAGGAGAATATTAATAGATGAATTTTTAAAGGATAAAGTATTATTTTTTTTATTAGCTTTTGTGTTAGTATATACTTTATTTAGAAATATGATAATTAAAATAGATTTTATGTGGAATGCTACTTATTATTATATTAAGCCAGAAGAATATATAGTTATTGCAATTATATTATTAGTTATACATTTTATATGCAAGTTTATAAAAAAATATGATTCAATAGATAAAATTATAGAAGATTTAAATCATATAAAAAAAGGAAATGTAGAATTAGAAGTAACGGATAGTGAAGATAAGCAAGTTAGAGAATTAGCTAAAGGAATTAATGATTTAAGAATAGGATATAGAAATTCCATAGAGGAAGGTATTAAAAATGAAAAATTAAAAACAGAACTTATTTCTAATGTATCTCATGATTTAAAAACTCCATTAACATCCATAATAAATTATGTAAATATATTACAAAGGGATGATGTAACAGAATCAGAAAAAAAAGAATATGTGTCTATTTTGGAAAGTAAATCTTATAGATTGAAAAAATTAATAGATGATTTATTTGAAGTTTCAAAAATGAATTCAGGAAAAGTTCAATTATTTGAAATGGACATTGATATAATTCAATTAGTATATCAATGTATAAGTGAAGTTGAAGATTTTTATAGCGAAAAAAATATGCAATTTAAAGTTAGAGCTCCTGAAGAATTAATAGTTAAATTAGATCCACAGAGAATGTCTAGAGTTTTTCAAAATTTAGCTACTAATGCATTAAAATATGGTTTAGAAAATACAAGAATATATGTTGATATAAAAGAAATGAGAGATTTTATATCAGTATCATTTAAAAATATATCTACTTTTGAATTAGATTTTAATGAAGAGGATATATTAGAGAGATTTGTACGAGGAGATAAATCTAGAAATTCAACAATAGAAGGATCGGGGTTAGGATTAGCTATAGCTAAAACTATAGTTGAATTACATCATGGTATATTTAGAGTTGAATGTGAAGGAGATTTATTTAAAGCTTTTGTTACGTTACCAAAAAATAATATAAAAAATCAAACTGAATAAAAAGAAAGTATGATATAATATTAATTATTAATAAATATATATTATTAAGGAAGTTGAAATGAATTACTTATTTTTAGAATATCCTAAATGTACTACTTGTAAAAAAGCTAAAAAATGGCTAAAAGAAAATAATATAGATTTTTCTGAGAGAAATATTATAGAAGACAATCCAACAAAAGAAGAATTAAAAAAATGGCATTATGAAAGTAAAATGTCAATTAATAAATTTTTTAACACATCAGGAAAGTTATATAGAGAAATGAATTTAAAAGATAAAATTAAAGATTGTTCAACGGAAGAATTAATTAATATTTTATCTACTAATGGAATGTTAATAAAAAGACCATTATTAATATCAAATAATTTAGTATTAGTTGGATTTAAAGAAGAAGAATGGAATGAAAAATTAAAATAATAAAATAAAAGTAGCGATTTATAGAATAATTCCTATAAATTGCTATTTTTATTTTAGTTTTAAATATTTATAAAAATATAACATTATCTTTAAAAAGAAGAATAATACTTGTTTAATATAGATTATTAAAGAAAATTTGTTTTATTAATGATAAAGGAATTTTACAAAATATGATTAAATTATTATAATTAATTGTCAAGATATTGTGATGGAAAGAAAAAAATGACTATATATTGTGGGGAGCGGAATAATATGAGTTTAGTAAAAGAACTTTGTAACTGGGCTATAATAGATATTAAAGATAATTATAATATATATACAGAAGAAAAATTAATCAAAGCATTAGAAAATGTTATTACAGTAAATATGACTAAAGATGAAATAATAAAGTGTTTAATTCAAGTATCTTTAGAGTTAACTTCTCAAACAGAACCAAAATGGCAAAATATTTCTTCGAAGTTATATACACATAAATTAATTAATGAAGTTAAAAATAATAGAAATTTATCAGAAAATACAAATCCATATACTAATTTTTATGAGTTTGTAATTGAATTAACAGATAAAGGTCTTTATGGAAGGTATATATTACAAAATTATACAAAAAAAGATGTTGAAGAACTAGGAAAGTATATAAAGCCAGAAAGAGATTTTTTATTTACATACAGTGGAATTAGTTTATTAGCTAAAAGATATTTAATTCAAGATTTTAATAAAAATTTATTAGAACTTCCACAACAAATGTTTATGGGTATAGCTATGCATTTAGCTATTACAGAAAAAGAGGAAAAACGATTGTATTGGGCTAAAAGATTTTATGATGTTTTAAGTTCTATAAAGGCTACTATGGCTACTCCTACTATGTCAAATGCAAGGAAACCATTTTATCAATTAAGTTCCTGTTTTATTGATACTGTAAGTGATAGTTTAGATGGAATATATAAATCTTTAGATAATTTTTCTAAGGTTTCTAAATTTGGAGGAGGAATGGGAATTTATATAGGAAAAGTTAGAGCATTAGGATCAGCTATAAGAGGATTTAAAGGAGCATCAGGAGGAGTTATTCCTTGGATAAAACTATTTAATGATACAGCAATTGCTGTTGATCAATTAGGAGTAAGAAATGGTTCAGTGGCTATTTGGTTAGATGCATGGCATAAAGATTTACCAGAATTTCTTCAATTGAAAACTAATAATGGTGATGATAGAAAGAAAGCTCATGATATATTTCCTGGACTTTGTTATCCAGATTTATTTTGGAGGTTAGCAGAAAATGATATAGATGCTAATTGGTATATGATGTGCCCTCATAATGTTAGAACTATAAAAGGATATTCTTTAGAAGATTTTTATGGTGATGAATGGGAAAAAAAATATTATGATTGTGTAAATGATAATAGAATTGAAAAGAGAGTAATGAGAGTAAAAGATATAGTTAGATTAATAATAAAAAGTGCAGCTGAAACAGGAACTCCATTTGCTTTTTATAGAGATACTGTAAATAAATTTAATCCTAATAAACATAAAGGAATGATATATTCTTCTAATCTTTGTACGGAAATAATGCAAAATATGAGTTCTATGGATATACAAAATACACAAATAAAAAATGAAAATGGAGATATTATAGTTGTTGAAAAAACTAAACCAGGAGATTTTGTAGTTTGCAACTTATCATCTTTAGTTTTAGGAAATGTTGATGTAACTTCTGATGAAGAATTAGAATATATAGTAGAAACTCAAATAAGAGCTATGGATAATGTTATAGATTTAAATTATTATGCTGTACCTTTTGCAGAGATAACCAATAAAAAATATAGAGCTATTGGATTGGGTACTTCAGGTTATCATCATATGCTTGCAAATAATAAAATTGTTTGGGAGTCATCAGAACATTTAGAGTTTGTTGATAAAGTTTATGAAAAAATAAATTTTTATGCTATAAAAGCAAGTTTAAATATAGCAAAAGAAAAAGGTGCTTATCCATTATTTACAGGATCAGATTGGAATAATGGTGATTATTTCAATTTAAGAAATTATAATTCACAAATGTGGAAAGAATTAAAAGAAGAAGTAAGTAAATATGGCATAAGAAATGGGTATTTATTTGCCATTGCACCAAATGGGTCAACAGCCACTATTGCAGGTACTACTGAAGGCGTTGACCCTGTTATTAATAGATTTTGGTTAGAAGAAAAAAAAGGAAGTATAACACCAAAAACAGCACCTAATTTATCTATGGAAAACTTTTGGTACTATGTTTCTGCTTATAATGTTGATCAGCAGTTTTCTATAAAAGCTAATGGAATACGACAAAGACATATAGATCAAGGACAATCTTTTAATTTGTATATAACAACAGAATTTACAATGAGACAAATAATGAATTTATATATAGAGGCTTGCAAGCAAGGGGTTAAAAGTATTTATTATGTTAGAAGTAAATCATTAACAGTTGAAGAATGTGAAAGTTGTTCAGCTTAATAAATTTAAACATAAAAGTAATAAATACATTATTAATTTAATATTTTAGATTAAATTAATATCTAAATAAAGTTTTTAGAGAAGAGGGAGTTTATGCAAATAAATAAAAAGCCATTATTTAATGAATTTGGTGATATAGAAATAGCTAAAAAAAGAATGATAAATGGAAATACAACCAACTTAAATGATTTTAATAATATGAAGTATGCTTGGGTTTCTGATTGGTACAGACAGGCAATGAATAATTTTTGGATTCCAGAGGAAATAAATCTATCTCAAGATTTAAAGGATTATAGTAAATTAAATGATGAAGAAAGAATAGCGTATGATAAAATATTATCATTTTTAATATTTTTAGATTCTATTCAAACAGCAAATTTAGGGAATATAAATAATTATATAACAGCTTCAGAAGTAAATCTTTGCTTAACAATACAAGCTTTTCAGGAGGCTGTTCATTCTCAAAGTTATAGTTATATGTTAGATACTATATGTTCACCAGAAAAAAGAAATGAAATATTATTTCAATGGAAAAATGATAAAATTTTATTAGATAGAAATAAATTTATAGGAGATTTATACAATAAATTTGTTGAAAATCCTAACATTAAAAATTTTTTAAAGACTATAATGGCTAATTATATATTAGAAGGAATATATTTTTATTCAGGATTTATGTTTTTTTACAATTTAGAAAGAAATGGTAAAATGCCAGGTTCAGCTCAAGAAATAAGATATATAAATAGAGATGAAAATACACATTTATGGTTATTTAGAAATATTATAAAAGAATTAAGAGAAGAAATTCCAGAAATTTTTACAGAAGAAATTATTAATGATTTAAAAGAGATGATGATAACAGGAGTAGAACATGAAATTGCTTGGGGAAATTATGTTATAGGAGATAGTATATCTGGAATCAATAAAACTTTAATAGAAAAATATATAAAATATTTAGGAAATATAAGAATGAAAGCAATTGGATTTGGAAAAATTTATGAGGGATTTGAAGAAAATCCAGCACCTTGGGTAGATTTTTATGCAGATGCTAATCAGGTTAAAACAGATTTTTTTGAAGCAAAATCAACTGCATATGCAAAAGCAGCAACATTAATAGACGATTTATAAAATTTAAAAAAATTGTAATTATAAAAGACTATGAATTTTAAAAAATAATATTCATAGTCTTTTTTGGTTTATTAAGGTTTAGAAATATTAATATTATATTTTTTACATTTAAGAGAAATAGTCCTGTGAGTTAATCCTAAAGCTTTTCCTGCTTTATTGTATGTTTTATATTTTTTCATAGCTAATTCTATTATTTGTTTTTCATACTCTTCAAAAGTAAGAATATTATTTTCATCTAAATTTAGTGAATAATCTAATTTTTTTAATGGTTTCATGTAAGATGGTAAATAAGCACTAGATATATATTTTTCATCACAAAAATTCATACATCTTTCTATAATATTTTCTAGTTCTCTTATGTTACCAGGCCAAGAATATTCTTCTAATAGAGAAAGAGCATCTTTATCTATTCCTAAAATATTTTTATTTAGCTTATTATTTAATTTTTTTATAAAATGTTCGATTAAAGGAGGAATATCTTCCTTTCTTTCTCTTAATGGCGGAAGATTAACAGCTAATACATTTAGTCTATAATAAAGATCTTCTCTAAAGGTACTTTCTTTCATCATTTTTTCTAAGTTTCTATTAGTAGCAGCAATCACTCTAACATCAATTTTTTGTGAATGAATTGCACCAATTCTTTCAATTTCTCTTTCTTGGAGAACTCTCAATAATTTTACTTGCATTGATAAAGGCATATCACCAATTTCATCTAAAAATATTGTACCTGAGTCAGCAATTGCAAATTTACCTGGTTTTTCTTTTATAGCTCCAGTAAAAGCTCCTTTTTCATATCCAAAAAGTTCACTTTCTAAAAGATTTTCAGGTATAGCTGCACAATTAACTCTAACAAAAGGTTTATCTTTTCTATTACTATTATTATGAATAGCCTTTGCTATTAATTCTTTACCGGTACCACTTTCACCTCTTACCAGTACTGTTGATGTACTTTCAGATGCTTTTTGACAAATATAAATCATATCATGAAGTGTTCTATTAAAACCTATAATATCTTTAAAAGATGAATCTTTAGATATTTGTTTTAAAAATTCTTTTTTATAATAATTAAGTTCTTCTTCAGATTTATTTAATTTATAAATAATATCTTTTAGAACATTAATAGGTTTACTAGTAGAAATTACTCCTTTAAATTCATTATCAATAAATAAAGGCTCAATATTACTTATAACTTTAATTCCTTCTTTATGGTGAATAACATCATTTAAAGCCATTTTTTTATTAAAAGCTTTAGCTCTAAAGCCATAAGGTGATATTTCATTAATATCTTTTCCAATAATATCTTTACTATGATTTGCAAAAGTTTTTATATAAGCAGGGTTAACATAATTTACTTTACCTTGTTCATCTAAAAAACAAATCATATCCTGTGAATTTTCTAATATTTTTTTGAATTTTTCATTTATTTCTTTCATGCCTACTAAATCAGAAACATCTTGTATTACACTTACAGCTCCAATTATTTTATCATTAATAAAAAGAGGGGTACTATTAACTAAAGCTATTTTATTGTTAACATGAAGAATTTCTCCAAATTGAGTTAATTTTAATTTTTTATCTACAATACTAGTTAAATTAATTGTTGGTAAGGCTTCTAAAATAGGTTTTCCTATCACATCATCATAACTTTTTCCTATTAATTTAAGAGAATAATCATTAATATTTATTATATTTTGATATAAATCTATAACTATTATTCCTATAGGAACATTTTCTAAAACTTGTTCATTAGCTATTTGACTTTCGCAGATAAGTTTATCCACTTCTTCAATTTTAGTATGAGTATTTATAATTTCATTAATATAGTCTAAGAGAGAATTAACGGCAAGCTTACCTAATAAACCTTCCTCTTTACAGCCTATACAAATAATATCATCGTTAATAACCCTAAGAGATAAAAGAGCAAGCATACTCATTCCTAACCAATCTTTGTAAGGTTTTTTTCTTATATATAAATTTAATTTATATTTATAAGAAATTTCAGAAGCTTTATTAATAATCATAGCGGAAAAGCGAGTATGTATTCCTAATGGATTTTTTATTGTAATTTCTTGATAAAACATAATATAAACACTTCCTAGTAAATAATTTTTTGATTTTTACTTAAAATATAAAAGTATGAGAATTATTTAATTCTGATAAAAAATATCAACTATTTCATATTTGATATTTTTTATCAGGTTGTTCTATAAGTCTTTTATTTTATATTATAGTAAGTATATAAT
>NZ_WHJC01000102.1 GCF_009295725.1 Clostridium tarantellae | reverse complement strand
AAAAATATTAAATTACAAAAAATAACTTAAAAATAAATTTTTTCTTAATTTGATTTTTTTAATATATATAACTTTATTATCTTTTAAAATAAAATTTAAGCTCATTTTTAATTAATACTTAGCAATGCATTGGAATCACTATTAAAATGCTTTAAAATTCAATTATATTAATTTAAAAGCTATTCTAGAAAATATAATTATTTTCTTCTGCTTCTTCTTTTTGTTTTAAATATTTTTCTAATGGATCAGTAGTTATAATTCTATCACATTGTCCACTATTTTCTAATAATTGTTTTTCTAATTCATCATAATCATATTCTCTTTGAGAATAATTGGTAAAATTTAATTTTTTTTCATTACTAGAAGCTGAAAATCTAGAAGAAGTTTTCTTTTTCTTTTCAATTTTTTTATTAAATTTAGTAATTGATACTTCTAAAGCTTCCACTGTATTAATATTATTTTCTATAAGATTATCTAAAGTTTTAAAAAAATAACTAGGTGTTTTAGCATTATGCTCTATAGAATACTTTAGTATTTCTATTACAAAATCTATATTAGTTTTTTCTATATATGTATTAATTTTATTTTTTATATAATTGGATAAGGGTTTAAAAGCTTCTTCATAAATATTTGTTAAAATTTCCCTTTTTGATTTCGTACTACTACTACTTGTATTAGTCTTACTAGATTCAGTTTTATTAGTATTAGTATTAATAGCGTCTAAATTTTCTACTTCTAGAAGTCTAATTTTTTTACTTTTAGAAGTAGAGTTTTTAGACTTCTGAAAATTTGATGATTTTTTATTAGTATTTTTAGTTAAAATTTCATGTTTATTATAATATTCTAAACGCTCTAAAGCATCATGTTCACTCATATATAGAACTTTACCTATATAAATTCTATTAGGTTTCCCTTGTCCCATTTTTTTTTCAAAAATTAAACCTAATGCATTTAAAATTTTAAAAGAATCAGCTATAGTTTGTTTAGAAACATTTAAAATTTTCATTAAATTTTCTCTTGTATATATTAAAAAAATATAACCATTTTCATCTACAAATCTTTTATCACCTTTTTTAGAAGTTGATTCAGATAAGCTCATTCTATCTTTTAACCAAGCATATAATTCTCTTGTTACTGGACTTAAATAATTTTTATAAAAAGGACATATATATAATTGTTTTGGAATTGATATAAATTTACTTTCATTTGCTTCTTGATTTTTATAAAATTCACATCCTAATTTTTTTAATTCTTCTAAATTTACTTTCATAGCAAAAAGCTCCTTTCAAATTTTGAAAAAAGTAAAATGAAAGAAGCTAATTAAATACATACATTAACTATTGACTTAAAAATTTTTAAAATTTATAATTAATATATAATTTAAAGATAAAAGTTTCTTTCAACTCCAGTAGCTAAATGAGTTTGCCGACTAACTAGCTATTGGAGTTTTTACTTTTCCTTTTTTTCTTAATAATAACTTATTTCAAAAAAGTTTTCAAGTTGTCTTTTTAGATAACTCTATTGGTTTTTATTAAATATTTAAATTTATTAATGAATTGTGATTTTTTGTAATAATTTTCTTGTTTAATTAATTATAATATAAAGTATATAATTTGTATATACTTTAATTTAAATAAAAATTATTTAGTATATATAAAGTAAATATAAAATAATTACTTGCAAATATATGTATATACTTAGTATGTAATAAATATATATACTAAATATATATTTACAAATATATATTTACAAAGTATATAAAAAGTATTAAAATTATATATATAAACAGAAGTAAGTATATAAAAAGTATATAAAATATATATATAAATATGTGGAGGTATAAAAAATGAAATTTGGAATTGATATTGGTAATGGATACACTAAATTTAATGGTGGTAAATTTGCAAGTAGAGTAAAAATTGGAGAAAAAGTAAGTTTTGGTAAAGCTAAAAAAGAAGTACATTATATAAATTATGAAGGAATGAATTATATAGTAGGTGAAGGAGCTATATTTACTGGAGATGAAAGATACTTTAGTAAAGAATATGAAATATGTTTATTGAGCTCAATAGCATTAAGTAGTGAAGGTGAAGATTTTATAAATGCAAATATAGTTATAGGACTTCCAGAAAAGAAACATAAATTGATAGCACAAAAGTTAAAAAATCATATTAAAAAATTAGGTCAAAAACAAATAACAGTTGATGAAGTTGATTACACTATAAAAATAGAAGATGTTTTAATATTTATTGAAGGAGCTTATCCAATATTAAAAGATATAGAAGATAATGTTATAGTAATTGATAACGGTGCTGGTACAATAAATGTTACTCATTGGGAAGATTTAAGTATAGTTAATAGTGCAACTTATACTGAAAGTATGTATAAAATGTATGCAGAAATAGCAAGTTATTTAAATCTTAATAAAGGTACTGATTTTAAACCAACAGATATAGAAAAAATATTCAATAAGAAAACAATTATAGTAAACCAAGAAGAAGTTGATATTTCAGATATAAGAAAAATAATATCAAGCCATATCAAAGAAATAGCATCTTATATTAAAAATGATTTTAAAGTAAAAGAAGTATCTAAAATTTATTTAGTTGGTGGTGGAGCATATGATACAATAAACTACTGGCAAAAAGAATTTAAAATTACTAAGATAAATGAAGATGTTCAGTTTATAAATCAAAAAATTTATGAAATGATAGCTAAAGAGGAGTTTGATAATTAATGGCTAAAATAAAAAGCAAACCTGTACCATTTACTGATAATGAAGTTGATTTATTAGAATGGGCAGAGGGACAAGATAAACCATTTGCTACTTATGTAAAAGACTTAATAAGAGCAGATTTTAAGAAACATCAACAATATAAAAAAGAAGAGATAAAAGATATTATAAAAGAAGTTTTACAAGAATTAGGTAATGATATAACAATAAATAAAGTGGTAGAAAAAACAAGTAATAAAATTTCTGAGAAAAGTAAAAAAGCATATAGAAATAATTTAGTTTAAATAATAAGTGATACTAAAATAAGTTTTAGTATCACTTATTTTATATTAGGTAATGCTAAGTATTTCTAAGAATTACTTTGATATTAAATTGATAAGAATAATTATAATACTAAGAATTACTTAGTATTATCTAGTATTATTTGGTAATTATTAGTATTACTTAATGATTTTATGTTTTGCAAAATATAAAACGTAAAAAAAGGTGTAACTTAAATTTCATAAAAAATAATTAGAAATATCTGTTAATAAACTCTTAAAAAATTATTAAAATACATATGTAAAAATAACTCATAATATTTAAAAATAATATTTTAATACTATAAGGAGAGAGGAGGTCATACTTAGAAAAGCTGGTAACTTCATAGAATAAATTTACCAAATTCAATTTAGTTTTGGAACAAAAATATATGTTTTTTTGGTACGTTTCAAATAGTATACTATTTGAAATAAAATTAAAATTATTTAATTTATGCGTTAATTATTAAATATTTACATCAAGTTACCGCTTTTTACACGTATTACCTTATCTCCACTTATAATAATAACAACACACAATATATAGTATGAAAGTGCTATATATTATATAGCACTCCCACACTTTTATTTATCTACTTCTTAAATTTTTGTAAGTTTCTTTAGCTATTTCTTTCATTACAGAATCATAAAAATTCTTATCCTCAAATAATTTACCAAAAGAATCCATAGATTCTATATAACAATCTTGAGCTATTTTTTTAAATATTTCTGGAAATATACTTTGCTGAAATACCTCTGAATCATTTTTTTTTGCATATTGTGTTAATTTCTTATTACCTTTTACACATCTTTTATAAATTGTTTCTACAATTACTTTATCACCATCTGTAAATATCCCCTTAAATCTATCATTAATTTTGATAATAATATTTTCTAAAAGCTCATCTTTATCCTCTGTTTTCCCTCCAACATCAATACTCTTAGGATTTATTAAAGTTTTATCTTCAATAGTTGGATTTAATGTAATATCACCTTTAAAGGTTTGTTCTAACTTGTAAAACTCAAGTCTTAGCTTATCCTCTAAGTCTATATCTTTTCCTATAGCTCTGGGTAACAACTTCTCAAGGTATGCTGTAAATACATACTCCTTTTGTAGCTCTTTATCAAACATTCTTGCTATTTGAATTATATAAGCATACCATTTATTAAAGTTCCTAACAGTCTTCTTAAACTCAAATCTACTTTCTTCGTTAAGGTCTTTATATCTATCAACTATTGGCTTTAATAACGCTGTCATCTTTCCTAAGTCAGTAGCATTTTGATTACCATTTTTATAGTGTATTTTTACAAACTTTTCTATATCTTCATTGTTATATAGCTTATAATGTCTTAACTTAGTTTTTGTATCATATATTAAATTTACATTAATCTCTTCATCTAAAATAGTAGCTTCATAATATGGCTTAAATGATTCTTCTATCTCTTTTTTTGTATTAACAAAATCAAGAATAAAAGTATCTTCTTTACCTGCACAAGTTCTATTTAATCTTGAAAGAGTTTGCACAGCTTTAACACCATTTAAATTTTTATCTATAAACATAGAATGTAGTAATGGCTCATCAAAACCAGTTTGATATTTTTCTGCAACTATTAACATATTAAAATTTTCTGTATGGAATTCTGTTTTTAATTGACTCTCTTTAATTGTTAAGCCATCTTTACGTTTATTCATACCTTCCTCTGTATATTCTTCAGTACCGTCTTTTACAACTCCAGAGAAAGCTACTAATATATCTAAGTCATTATATCCTTTTCTCTCTATATAGCTTTTAAACTCGTGGTAATAACGTACCGCATGAAGTCTTGAAGCTGTAACTACCATAGCTTTAGCTTTACCACCAATTTTATTTTTAGTAATATCTCTAAATTGCTCTAATATAATAGCTGTTTTTTGTTGTAAATTATGTGGGTGTAATGAAGCATACCTTCTAACAGTCTTCATAGCCTTTGACGCTGGTACCTTCGGGTTATCTGTTGTATCTTTTGCAATCTTATAACAAGTTTTATATGTCATATAATTTTTTAATACATCAAGAATAAATCCTTCTTCTATAGCTTGTTTCATACTGTAAACATGATATGGATGATATGTGCCATCACTATACTTTTGTCCAAACAATTCTAAAGTCTTCTCTTTTGGTGTTGCTGTAAATGCAAAAAATGATAAGTTTTTATGTCTTCCATGACTTAGTATTTCTTTCACCAATTTATCTTCATCATCTAAAATTTCAGCTTCAGCTTTATTCTCTATTTCAGCATATTCCCTCAATGAATCTTCTGTATCTGCAAGTGCTGTCTTTAATTTTCTAGCACTATTTCCGGTTTGACTTGTGTGAGCTTCATCTACTATTATTGCAAATCTTTTTCCTGTATTATCATCTATTTCTTTATATATAACAGGGAACTTTTGAAGTGTTGTAATAATAATTTTTTTACCATCATTTATCGCATCCCTAAGGTCTTTAGAAGATTTTCCTTCTCCTATTGTTTCAATTATACCTTTAGTATGGTCAAAACTTGATATAGTATCTTGTAATTGACTATCAAGAACTTTTCTATCTGTAACTACAATTACTGAAGTAAATACATTATCATTATTATCATTGTGAAGACTTGAAAGTCTATATGATAACCACGCTATTGAATTTGACTTTCCTGAACCTGCACTATGCTGTATTAAATAATTATCTCCACTACCATTTTTCTTTACATCATCAACTATTTTTGTAACTACATCAAGTTGATGATATCTTGGAAAAATAATTTTTTTAGATATTTTTTTAGTTTCTTTACCTGCTCTAATTATATTTGTTTCTTCTATACTTAAATGAAGATACCTTTGGATTATATCCATTAACACATCTTTTGTTAAAACAGATTCCCAAAGGTAAGATGTTACATATCCATTTTCATTTTTAGGATTTCCTGCCCCTCCAACATTTCCTGCTCCATTTGAACCTTGGTTAAAAGGTAAGAAATAAGTTTCTTTACCTTTTAACTGTGTTGTCATTGCTATCTCATATAAATCTACTGCAAAGTATATAAGAAATCTCCTATTTAATTGAAAACATAGCTCTTTAGGGTTTCTATCATACATAAACTGCATTTTTGCATTTTGAACTGATTGCCCTGTTATTTGATTTTTTAATTCTATTGCTACTATTGGAATACCATTCAAAGATAATACCATATCGATAGAGTTTTCATTTTCTGTTGAATATTTAAACTGTCTTGTGCAAGTTAATATGTTAGCCTTGTATAACTCCATAACCTGTTCATTAAGAGAAGTTTCTGGTCTAAAATAAGCAATATTTATCTTTACTCCTCTATCATTAATTCCATGTCTTAAAACATGAATTAAACCATTAGTTTCAATTTCCTCATTAAATCTTTTATATAACTTCTTTTCTGATTCATCTTTGTAATTTCTCTCATATCTTTCCCATTGCTTAGGTTGAGTAGCTTTTATAAAATCTATTAATTTAGCTATATCAATAGCTCTTTCCTTATTATAGGTACTCATATCGCCTTTAGTATAACCACCTTTTGTGATAAGGTAACTTTCTATATCTGCTTCAAAACGTTTCTCTCTATCATCCACTATTTTACCTCCATTTTACCTGTTACACACTCATATATAAGTGATTTTTTATATTTGTCAATTTCTATCAATAACAATTGTTTTTGTTTAATTAATTCATCTATTTTATTACATTTTTTATCTAAAAACTCTACAATTTTTTCTTGCTCTTCTATAGGTGGTACTACTACGAAAAACTTAGCCAATTTAGTCCAATTTCTAAAATCACTTGAGCGTATTCTTACACCATCAGATAATGCCATAAATACATCATTCAGTGCTAATGCTCTTAAAAAATACATATAATATCTTTTATTTTCTTTACTATCACAAATATGAACTACTGGTGAACATTTTCCTCGAGAATCTGATATCCCTATAGCACCTGCAAACGCATCCATACCATGTATCACTAAATCATCATCTTCAACCCCTTGATACCCATTTTCTGTATTTGAAAAAGTATATCCTTCTTCCTTTCTATTTTTTCTTAATGTTACTTCACCGTTTCTAAAGCAAGTAACAACATCATCCGTATCCAATACCTCCCTTGATAATGGAGTTAAAACATACTTTAATCTCCTTACAATCCAATTTTCTGGAATATATCCTAAATAATCTATATTTGATTTTTTAAAGTTGATTCCTTTTTGTATTCCTTTTATAGTGGCCTCAATTATTATAGATTTTTTATATTTTTTATATTCATCAATTGATATTTTCGTATTTCTTATAATATTATCAATTTCATGTATTTTTTTATCTAAATAATCTGCTATTTTTCTTTGTTCTATTACTGGTGGATATGGTAATAATACAGTATTTAACTTTGACATTTGAATTCTCATTCTTATCTCCATTATTCCATTGCCATATCCTCTCAAGTTATTCTGAAAAGGTTTTGTTTGAAATAGATAATTAAAGTATCTAATACTATCTTCTTTATTTCTTTTATACAACATATAATATACTGGACTAACTGCTCCAAAATAATTAGATAATCCTACTGAACCAATTACTATATTCATACTATTTAGTACAATATCATTAGGATAGGCCAGTCTATATTCAGTTAACTCTTGTTTTGATTTATTACCAATATCTCCTTTATCATTATAAGGAATAACCCCTCTATCATTAGTTAAAGATAATATAAATTCAGTTTTTATTGGATTATTGTTTTCTTTCCTTTCAACTAATACAGACTTTATTCTTTGAATTTCCCAATGTTCAGGTATATAACCTATCCATTTTATACCACTATCTTTATATTTATTATTCATTATGTTTTTCCTCGCTATCAAATAATATACTTAAAGACGACATTAAGTTTTTTTCAAGTTCGTTAATTCTATGTGCTATATCTTCTGAACTTTCAACTTCTTCAAATTTATAAAAATATCTTGTAAATGGAATCTCATAGCCGACCTTTGTTTTAGTTTTATCAATCCATGATTCTTTATTATATGGTAATACCTCTCTATTGAAATAACTATCGATATCCTCTATTAATGGAACATTTTCAGTGTCTCTTTTTGATGTATCTACTAATGGTTTATTTTTCTTCTTAACTATATTGCCATCTTCATCTTTAATTGGACTTTCAATAACTATCTTGTTATAGCCAAAATCTATATTGTCAAATATTTTAGATTCGCACACTTTATCCCCAAATGTGTAACTTTCATTTTTAAAGTCTCCATATGCTTTTACAATTATATTTCTACATTCTTCAGTAATATCATTTTTCTTTTTGCCAATAGCCTTTCTTCTTTTCTCATACATATTTGAAGCATCTATAAGTTGAACCTTACCTTGTCGATGTTCTGATTTATTTTTTGATATTATCCAAATATACGTTGCTATTTCTGTATTATAAAATGAATCTGTACTTAACTGTACTATTGCTTCTAACCAATCATTTTCTATAATATAACGTCTAATTTCACTTGAACCTGAACCAGCATCTCCACTAAATAATGGTGATCCATTGTGTACTATAGCCATTCTTCCCATATCTTTTAATTTATCAAGTCCATTTAAATCAAATAGTTGTTGCCCATCACTTATTTTAGGAAGTCCAACTCCAAATCTTCCCATATCTCCAAGTTTAGCTTCTGCTTCAACTGCTTTCTTCTCAACTTTCCAGTCTATCCCAAATGGTGGATTTGAAATACAATAATCAAATTTATAATTTTTAAATTTATCATCTGATAATGTATTTCCCTGTCTCATATTATCAGCTTTTCCACCTTTAATAAGCATATCTGCTTTTGCTATTGCATAAGTTTCTGGATTAAGTTCTTGCCCAAATAGAGATACTTCTGCTTCTTCATCTAATAATTTTAGTCTTTCTTCCATGCACGCAAGCATTTGAGAAGTACCCATTGTTTGGTCATATACAGTTTTAACAACCCCTTCTTCTATAAGAGTATCTTTTTCTTCTGCAATAAGTAAATCTGTCATGAGGTATATAATATCCCTACTTGTAAAATGAGCTCCTGCTTGTTCGTTATATGATTCTGAGAATCTTCTAACAAGTTCTTCAAATATATATCCCATATCAGCACTTGATATTACATCTGCTCCCATATAGGAATTCTTTTTATTAAATTCTTGAATAATTAAAAATAACATTCCGTTATTAGCAAGTTTAGTAATTTCTTTATCAAATTCAAAGTTTTCAAGAACATCTTGAACATTTTCTGAAAATCCTGCAAGGAATGCTCTAAAGTTTTCTTCAACATGTTCTGAATCATCTACTAAGTTAGTAAATGTAAATGGGCTTATATTATAAAATGAGTACCCAGAAGCATTTTCTAGAAATCCATCTTTAACTTCAAAATGTTTAACTTTCTCATACATATCTAAAACAGCCTGTTTTGTAGGCATTAGTGTATCATTAAATCTTTTTATTACTGTCATTGGTAAAATTATTTTTCCATATTCATGTGGCTTATATAAACCTTGACCTATTATATCTGCAACATTCCAAATAAGATTTGCCTTCTCATTTACATTAATAGTTGTCTGTTTCATTTTTAAAATTTCATCCATTGCTATTTCTCCTTTTTTAAGCTTAATAGCTTATCCTCTAAAATTATCTCAAAAAAATAGAAATATTTCTATATTTTTTACAATAAATCATTTTATCATATATATTCCAATAAAGTTTCTACATTTTAACATATAGTTTGTCTATCGTTTGTTTAGAAAATTTATTTATTAATGAAGACTTTAGTCATCCCCATAACCATCAAGCTAAGAGTACAAATAAAAGTAAATTTTATGAAGTAGCTAAGTTTAAATAGTGAATTTTTACATTTACATATACCACCAAAACATATTTTCATAATTATTCTGTTATACCGTTTTTGGTATAATCAATTCGGAGATTGATTTAATGTTAATAGATTATACTAGAGTTTCAATGGAAGAACAAAATTTAATAAAGTAGATAAAAATAAATTATCTATACATAACTCTAATTTAGAGAATATAGTTAAAATTTCAATGTGGATTAGAGTAGAAAATAATAATAGATTTGTACGAGGAAAAAGCAAGGTTAAAGAAATAATTCAGAACATTTAAAAAGTAATTACAATTTAGAAGAAAAGGATATTAAATCTAATGACTATATTGGTTATATCATATAAATCAATTGATGATATAACCAATATAGTCTATAATATAATTAAAGAAATTGCAGATGAAGCTGATACACGATGTGATTAATTAAATCTTACTTGGTAATGTATGGGGCAGTAGATAGTTGTATAAAAACAAAACTACCTACTATCACATTTATATTAAATAGTTAGCATAAACATAGCCTTCTTTATAGCTATTTTTTGTACTATATTTTATGTAATGCCAACCTGGCACTGTCCATTTAACTTCTACTTTTTCACCTTTGAAAACTTGTCCTATTATATTACTATTAGTGGATGCGACCTCTCTAACATTTAAGCAAGATGCAGTAACAGTTTTAATTGTTTTTATTTTATCTAAGTTAACATATTTACTATATACATAACCCTTTTTAGTTCCATTATGGGTATTATATTTTATGTAGTACCAATCTCCATTACTATTTAATACTTCTACTCTTTCATTTGAAAATACTTCTCCAATTATATTTCCCCAGGCTGAATCTCTCACATTAAGACTATTATTTACTTTAATAGTAGCATTAGCATTTATTTTATTTTCAGTTAGTAATGGGTTAATAGCTTGTCCATTAATTCTTTTTTCAATATCATTAAGTAAATCATTCCAAGATTTACCGAACTTTTGAAGAAAATCATAAGGATCTTCATGGTCTGTTTCATGCCAAGTATAAGAACAATATCTATGACTATATATTTCCTTTGTACTCCATCCATATCTTTTACAAATATTAGCTGCTAATTCTACAGTATTTTCATAAACTCTATTAAACTCACTTTGGTTATTATTTTTAGGTACACACATTTCTATACTTAAAAATTTATGATTAGCAGTATAGCCTGCGTGCCAAGCTACTTCATTTTCAGGGATAGTTTTAATAGCTTTATTCCAATCTACAAAATAATGTGCTGAAGCACCTGCATAAACTCTATTAAAATAATCATGGTTATTTTGTGCAGTGGCTCCTTCATTATCTGTATCATGAATAACTAAAC
>NZ_WHJC01000101.1 GCF_009295725.1 Clostridium tarantellae | reverse complement strand
GGAATGGAATTGAATTAAGGGTTGTAGATAGATTCTATCCTAGCAGTAAACTATGTCATGAATGTGGATGTATTAAGAAAGATTTAAAACTTTCTCATAGGGTTTATGTTTGTGATTGTGGTTACAAGGAAGATAGAGATTTAAATGCAAGTTTCAATTTAAGAGATGCTAAAATCTACAAGATAGCATAATCAAGTTATTGTAGATATGTACCGTGGTTAGACGGGAATTTAAGCCTTTGGAGTGCTATATCAAATGTTAGTAGTTCTACGGAATGAGGACAGGTACGGTGAAGAAGGAAAAATCTCGATATGGGTATATTTGTCCATATTTTGAGTAGCAGGAGAACTTATGGATGAAAAAATAAGAAAAATTGCTAGAGAGAGATACAATGGGAGCTGTAAAGTGTGTAGAGTATGTAATGGGATTGCTTGTGCTGGAGAGGTACCAGGAATTGGAGGTAAAGGAACAGGTGAAGCATTCATAAGAAATGTACAAGCTTTAAATGAAATAAAGTTAAATATGAGAGTAATTCATAATGCTAAAAACCCAGATACTTCCGTGGAATTGTTTGGAAAAAAAATGAAATTGCCTTTGTTTGCTGCTCCAATAACTTCAACTAAGCTTAATATGGGAGGATTAGTATCGGAAGAAGAATATATTACATCTGTTATTGAAGGGTGTTTAAATTCAGGTATTTTTCCAATGGTAGGAGATACAGCTTTAGATGAATGCTTACTTACTAATTTACAAATATTAAAAAAACATGAAGGAAAAGGAATAGTATTTATAAAACCAAGGAAAAATCCTATTATAATTGAAAAAATGAAAAAATCTCAAGATGCAGGTGTTTATGCTATTGGTGTTGATATAGATGGTGCAGGACTTTTAACTATGGCCTTACATGGTAAGGATGTAGAACCTAAAACCATAAAAGAATTAAAAGAATTAAAAGAATTTTCAAAGGTTCCATTCATATTAAAAGGAATAATGACTCCGGAAGATGCTGAATTTGCAGTAGAAGCAGGATTGGATGCTATAGTTGTATCAAATCACGGAGGAAGAGTTTTAGATCAAACTCCAGGGAGTTGTGAAGTATTGCCTAAAATATCTAAAAAAGTTAAAGGTAAAATTAAAATTTTAGTTGATGGTGGTATAAGAAGTGGTGTAGATATACTTAAATGTTTAGCTTTAGGTGCTGATGGTGTGCTTATAGGAAGACCTTTTGTAACTGCAGCTTTTGGAAATGGAATTAAAGGAGTAGAAGAGTATGTAGAATTATTATATAATGAATTAAAGTCAGCTATGATTTTAACAGGATGTAATTCTATTGAAGATATTAATGAAAAAGTTATTTATAAATAATTAGTGTTAAAAGTCATTATAAAATTAAAGATTTTATAATGATTTTTTTATTTTTAATTACATATATGTTTTTTAAAAATCATAGTAATTATAGTGTGTAAACCTTTAAGGGAGGTGTTTTGGTAAAATTAATAAATTTCATAAAAATATTCTTTATATTGAGAGGAGAATTTTATATGAATCTTATTGTATTTGTGCCAATTGGTGCAACTATAGCGCTTTTATTTGCTGCTTTTTTAGCCTTAAATGTTTTAAAGACAGATGAAGGTAGCTTAGAGATGAAAAAAATTGCAAATAATATTAGAAAAGGGGCTAATGCATATTTAATAAGACAATATAAAGGAGTATCTATATTTTTTATAGGAATGTTTATAATTTTATTTGCATTAAGTCAATTGGGGTTTTTATCTATTTTTGTTCCTTTTGCATTTATTACAGGAGGACTATTTTCAGGATTAAGTGGATTTTTAGGAATGAAAATGGCTACTAATTCAAATGCTCGTACAGCTAATGCAGCAAAAAAAAGTTTGAATGGAGGTTTAAGGATAGCTTTTTCTAGTGGTGCTGTTATGGGATTGGTTGTTGTTGGACTTGGGCTTTTAGATTTAAGTGTGTGGTATTACATACTAGATTGGTATTATAGGGCCTTACCAGAAGCTGAAAAAATAGCTCAAATAACTTCTGCTATGTTGACTTTTGGAATGGGGGCTTCTTCTATGGCACTATTTGCTAGAGTTGGCGGTGGAATTTTTACAAAAGCTGCTGATGTTGGAGCTGATTTAGTAGGTAAAGTAGAAATAGGAATACCAGAAGATGATCCAAGGAATCCAGCTGTTATAGCTGATAATGTAGGAGATAATGTAGGAGATGTTGCAGGATTAGGAGCTGATCTTTATGAATCATATGTTGGTTCTATAGTTTCATCTTGTGCCTTAGCAGTTGCAGCAGGATTAGGTATGGAAGGTGTTACTATACCTCTTGTTGTAGCAACTGTAGGTGTATTAGCATCTATAATAGGAACTTTTTTGGTTAGAGCAAAAGAGGATGCTACTCAAAAGGTATTACTTGGAGCATTAAGAAAGGGAGTATATACAGCGGCTATTATTATTGCTATAGTATCTTATTTTATAGTTAATTATGTTTTAGGAAAAGGACATATAGGTATATATTTTAGTATATTATCAGGACTTATAGCAGGTATTTTAATTGGATATTTTACAGAATATTTTACTAGTGATAATTATAAGCCTACAAGAGAATTAGCAGAAAGTACAAAGACAGGATCAGCAACTACTATTATAAGTGGTATGTCTTTAGGAATGCTTTCAACAGCGGTTCCTGTAATAATAGTATCTATATCATTAATTTTAAGTTTTATAATTTCAGGAGGATATAGCAATTTTAATTTAGGACTATATGGAATAGGTATATCAGCAGTAGGAATGCTATCCACTTTAGGTATAACTTTAGCAACAGATGCTTATGGACCAGTAGCTGATAATGCTGGGGGAATAGCAGAAATGGCCAATGAAGATCCAGAAGTTAGAAAAAGGACAGATGCTTTAGATGCTTTAGGCAATACCACAGCAGCAACAGGTAAAGGATTTGCTATAGGTTCTGCCGCATTAACAGCTTTAGCATTTATAGCAGCATATAAGGATTCAGTTGAAAATATAGTTAAAACTAAAGGTATTGACTTTACTTTCAATCTATCAATTTTAAATCCTCAAGTATTAATAGGATTATTTATAGGTGGTATGATAACATTCGTATTTGCCGCATTAACTATATCTTCTGTTGGAAAAGCTGCAGCTAAAATAGTTGTAGAGGTACGTAGACAATTTAAAGAAATTCCAGGATTAATAGATGGAACTAAAGAACCAGACTATGCTTCTTGTGTTGACATATGTACAAAATATTCTCAAAAAGAATTAATACCTATAGCTTTAATAGCTATTATTACTCCAATATTAGTTGGATTGCTTTTAGGACCTAATGGTATTGCAGGATTACTCGCGGGTGCTACTGTGGTAGGATTTGTTCTTGCTATTATGATGGCTAATTCAGGTGGAGCGTGGGATAATGCAAAAAAATATATTGAAGCTGGAAACTTAGGAGGAAAAGGGTCAGAGGCTCATAAAGCTGCAGTTGTTGGTGATACAGTAGGAGATCCATTTAAGGATACAACAGGACCTTCTTTAGATATATTAATAAAGCTAATGTCTATGGTTTCAATAGTTTTTGCATCATTTATACTAGCTTTTGCTATATTATAAAAATTTTATATTTGATAATATAGTTTAAGTAGATCCTCTCAATTATTTGAGGGGATTATTTGTTATGAATATAAAATAAAAATATTTAAAGGTTTGTAATATTCCATAATAAGAATAAAAAATAGTGAATATATTTAATTGAGAACTTTTATTTTAAATTGGGATGGAGGCTTTAATAATGATTAAAGTTTTTGGAATGGGAGATTTTTCACTTGGAGATGATAGTATAGGGGCAAGAACTATAGAATACTTAAAAGATGAAATAGAAAATTTATCTCAAACTGTAAAGGTTATAATAGGCTCAAGAGAAGAAAAAAATTATTTTGAAGAAATAAATAAAGATGATTTTATAATTATTGTGGATAGTGGTAGCTTTGGAAAGAAAATTGGAGGGATAACTAATATAAGCTTAGTACAATGTGATAATTTAATAAATGGAAATTATAATTTAGAAAAAGAGAGTTTTATAAATGTATTAAGAAAAGATTATAGACATATTAAAGGAGTGTTAATAGCTATAGAAGTAATGAATATTCAAAAGCAAGCTCATTTATCAATAGAAATACAAAAATGTTTTGATAAAATTTGCAAGAGAGTTCTTGATATTATAAAATACTTAGTTAAAATTAGTTCATAAATTTATAGAAGAATTTCTTGAAAATTATAATTTATAATATGGGAGGAATTTATTAAATGAAAAGAGCTTTTGGCTATGGAAAAGTTCATGATGAAATGAGTAAAGTAATAAAAAATTTATTTTTAAAGTATTTCAAAAATTTTTTTATGGTACAAGATTTTCATCAATGTTTAATAGATGAATTTAAAGAATATTATGTAATAACTAATAATATTTTTGAAGGAAGACCTACTTTTTTTTTAGGTGGAAATGTTGGGAAATTAAGTATTTGTAATACAATAAATAATTTAGCAGTTAAAGGGTCAAAACCCATATATATAATATGTACATTAGTTTTAAATGAAAATATATCTATAGGAAAATTAGAAGAAATAATTAAATCTATGGGTGAAGTAGTAATAGAAAATAATATAAAAATAATTCTAGCAGATGTACACATTTTAAATAAAAGAGAGGAAGATACTATTTTTATAAACACAACAGGCATTGGAATTATTTATAATAAATTCTATTGTGAAAATAAATTTAATATAAAATGTGGAGATAAGGTTATTTTAAGTGGAAGTATAGGAGAACATGAAATAAGTATATTATCTAATAAAGAATATTTAGATGAAAAGAAAAAAATAAAAAGTGATTGCACTTCATTATATACTCTTATAAGAGATATTATTTCTTTAAGTGATAAAGTTAAAATAATAGAAAATCCTACAAGTGGAATAGTTAATTCTTTGAAAAAAATTTGTGAAATATATAATAAAAGTATAATAATAAGAGAAGAGCAAATTCCTATAAAAGAAGGAGTTAAAAATATTTGTGACATATTAGGAATAGAAGTACTAAATACATCAAATGAAGGTAAAATATTATTAATAGTAGATAATAGCCATTGCAATAAAATATTAAAAAAATTAAAGGAATCACAGTTAGGACAAGAGGCTAAGATAATAGGTGAAGTAGTAGAAGATAATAGAAGCAATTTATACTTAGGTACTATATTAGGAGGAGTAAAAATTTACAAATAATTGTTACAAAAAAAGGAAAAAAGCTTTTTTTGTAGTATTAAAATATATAAACAAATAATTAAAAATTGGTTATCTAAGGGGGAAAAATTATGAAAGCAAAAGCTATTAGTAAATTATTAATTGCTACTATGTCTATAGGCTTTTTCACCAATAGCACTAAAAGTTTAGTATTAGCACATACAAATGAAGAAGAAAACTTAAAATCTGTTACAGAACCTTTTGGTGCTACGCCAACTAAGGATCAAGTGGATTATCAAAGGGAAGAACTTACTGCATTTATTCACTTTGGAATTAATACTTTTACGGGAAGAGAGTGGGGAGATGGTAGCGAAAATCCTGAAATTTTTAATCCAACTGAATTAGATGCTGAACAATGGGTTAAAACATTAGCAGATGCTGGCTTTCAAAGAGTTATTTTAACAGCAAAACATCATGATGGGTTTAATTTATGGGATACGGAATATAGTGAACATGATGTTGCTAGTAGCCCTTGGAAGGATGGTAAAGGTGATGTAGTTAGAGAGGTATCTGAAGCTTGCAAAAAATATGGAGTTAAATTTGGTGTTTATTTATCACCATGGGATCAAAATTCAGAGCATTATGGAGAAGGTAATGGTGGAGATTATAATGAATTTTATATGAATCAGCTTAGAGAATTATTAACTAACTATGGAACTATAGCTGAAGTTTGGATGGATGGAGCTAAAGGTTCAAATGTTCAGCAAGAATATAAGTTTGATGAATGGTTTGCTTTAATTAAAGAGTTACAACCAGAATGTGAAATATTTAGTCCACAAGGGCCAGATATAAGGTGGATAGGAAATGAAAATGGATATGCTGGAGAACCTTGTTGGTCAACTATAGATGTAGAAAAAATGAAACAGCAGGAAATTCCAAGTTATTTAAATACTGGTGAAGAAGGTGGACCCGACTGGATAGTTGGAGAATCAGATGTTTCTATAAGACCTGGTTGGTTTTATCATGATAATCAAGATAATGATGTTAAGTCATTAGAAAAATTAATGGATATATATTTTAAATCAGTAGGAAGAAATTCAGTATTATTACTAAATTTACCACCAGATAAAAGAGGAAAGCTTCATGAAAACGATGTTAAGAGGATGGAGGAATTTGGTCAAGCTATAAGAGAAACTTTTGATGAGGATTTAGCACTTAATAAAAATATTACTACAGATAGTACAGTGAATGATTTAGAACAGTTTGATGGAAATAAAATGGTAGATAATGATTATGATACTTATTGGGCACCAAATAATGGAGCTACTACAGGTAGTTTTGAAATAGATTTAGGAGAAGAAAAAGAATTTGATGTTATAAATATTCAGGAATATATTCCACTAGGTCAAAGAGTTGCAGAATTTAATGTGGAAATAGAGAAAGATGGAGAATGGAAGGAAGTATTTAAGGGGAAAACTATAGGACATAAAAGACTTGTAAGAATAGCACCAACAAAAGCACAAAAGATAAGAATAAATATTGATAGAGCCTTAGCTACACCTTTAATAAATAATGTAGGAGTATATAAACAACCTACTAATATAGAATTGCCAGCAGGGCCACCAGATGGATTAGATTTTTTAAATGATGACAATAAAGGAACTGATTTAGGGCAATTTAATTTTAGTAATGGATGGAATTATGAGACTGTTAATGCAGATAATGATTTCGGAGGAGATGCCCATTGGACTTCACAGGTTGGTGCAACAGTAAAAATAAAGTTTAAAGGAACTAAATTCTTCTTAACGGGAACTAAAGATCCATCACATGGTATTATGGAAGTTTCCATAGATGGTAAGGAAGCTACTGATGTAGACTTATATAGTAATAAAAGAACTTCTAAGCAAATAGTTTTTGAAAGTGAAGATTTAACAGATGAAGAACATGAGATAACAATTAAATGTTCTGGTAGAAAAAATCCAAGCGCAAGAGGTGTTGCGGCACATTTAGATGGTGCTTTTGTATTAGATAATGGAGGAAAAGGTATGCTTGATATTGAAAATGTTGAGTATACTGTTAATGAGAATGTTGGAAATGCTAAATTTAAGATTGTAAGAAAAGGTGGAACTACTGGAAGAGTTGAGGTTAATTATGAAAGTTTACCAGGAACAGCTTTAAATGCTGAAGATTATCAAACTTGGTCTGGAACATTAGCTTTCAATGAAGGTGAGAAAGAAAAGGAAGTAAATATTACAATAATAGATGATAAAAAAATAGAAGAAACAGAATATTTTCATTTAAAATTAAGTGATGCTTTAGGTGGGGCTATATTAGGATTTAATCCACAAGCAAAGATAAATATAGAAGATGATGAACTTATAAAAGTTGAAACTAGTAATAAAGGAACTGGTATTCATCAATTCAATTTTAGTAATGGATGGAATGATGAAGAGGGTGCATCTTGGACTAATGAAAAGGGGGCATCATTTACTATAAATTTTGAAGGAAGTAAAATTTCTTTAGTAGGAGCTAAAGATCCTAATCATGGAATATATCAGATTGCTATAGATGGAGGAGAATTTGTAGATATAGATCCATATTCTGAGAATAGACAACCTAATCAAATTATATTTGAAAGTGAAAAATTAGATTATGGAAATCATACTTTAACATTTAAAGTAAAAGGAGAAAATCCTCATGGTGGTAGAACAGATGCTCAAATTAATTATGCTTTAGTAGATAGAAGTGATGATGAAACTTCAACAAAACCATCAGCAGATATTAATAAAGATGGGAAAATAGATATTGGAGATTTAGCTTTAGTTTCTAAATATTTTGGTGAAAATAAACCAGAATATGATTTAAACAAAGATGGAATAATTGATGAGTATGAATTAAACTTTATTACTGAAGAAATTATGAAATAATATGAAAAAGATAGCTTTGATAGAATATAAATCAAGGCTATCTTTTTAGAATATTTAAATAAAACAGAGAATATTTAATGTTATTTATATTTTTAAACATATTACGGAATTAATGATTTAATTTAAATATTAATTATATGCTATAATACTTACAATAATAAAAGTAATACTATTTGGAGGAACACATTATGTTTTTAAAAGAGTTGAATATTGAACAAAGTACAGCATTTTTAAGTTTATTATCTATTTTTGCTAAAGTAGATAATGTTTTAGAAAAAACGGAAGAGCAGTTAATTAATAGTGTATTTCATAAATTAGATTTATCAAAGGAAGAATTTAAACCTCTTACATATACAGAAGCTATTGAAGCAATAAAAAAATCTTCACAAAGAATTATAAATATAGTTTATTTTGAACTAATTGATGCTGCATTAGTAGATGAAAATTATCAAATACAAGAAGTACATTTCATTGAAAAATTAAGTAATGATTTAAATATTTCAAGAGCAAAGAGATTAGAAATTGCTAATTATTTTTATAATATTGATAAAAAATTAGGTGAAGAAGAGTTAAAAAAAGAAGTAGAAAAAATATTAAACTAAATTACATAATTTTGAAAAAAGAGTTATTATACTAAAAATAAGTCTATGTTAAGATTTATTTAAATAATACTCTTTTTATTTTTACATCTTAAGAGAATTTTAATATAATTTTATCAGATTTTAAATGAATTACATTTGTATAGTTTGTTTGTAAAAGGTAACAATTTAATATAAATTTAATTTTAAAAGGGAGTATTAATTTAAGTATGTTAGATAAAGCACAAAGTATTTTACAGAAATATTATGGATATAAAAATTTTAGAAAAGGACAAAAGGATATAATAGATAACATATTGTTACAAAAAGATGTATTAGCAATTATGCCAACAGGTGGTGGAAAATCTATATGTTATCAAGTACCAGCCTTAATATTAGATGGATTAACTATAGTTATATCTCCTTTAATATCTTTAATGAAAGACCAAGTGGATTCTATAAAGGGCATGGGTATTGAATGTGCATATATAAATAGTTCATTAAGCGTAACTGAATTTAATAATGTTATGAGTGGAATAATTAATAACAACTATAAAATTATATATGTTACTCCAGAAAGATTAGAATCCTATGAATTTGTAAATTCAATAAGTAGAATAAAAGTATCTCAAATAGCTATTGATGAAGCACATTGTGTATCACAATGGGGGCATGATTTTAGAACAAGTTATAGAAATATAAAAAAATTTATAGAATCATTATATGATAGACCTATAGTAACAGCATTTACAGCTACAGCTTCAAAAGATGTAAGAAAAGATATAATAGATCTTTTAGGATTAGAATCACCAGAAATTTTTATAACAGGATTTAATAGAGAAAATTTAACTATAAATATAATAAAAAATACTAATAAAAAGGAGTATTTATTTAAATATATAGAAAATAATAAAGATATTTCTGGAATAATATATGCTGCTACAAGAAAAGATGTTGATAAAATACATGAAGATTTAAATAAAAAAGGATATTTAGTAGGAAAATATCATGCTGGACTTTCAGATAATGAAAGAAAAAATAATCAAGAAAATTTTACATATGATAGAGTTAATATAATGGTTGCAACAAATGCTTTTGGAATGGGAATAGATAAGCCTAATATTAGATATGTAATTCATTATAATATGCCACAAAATATTGAGGGATATTATCAAGAAGTTGGTAGGGCAGGTAGAGATGGAGAAGAAAGCGAATGTATTTTATTGTTTGCTCCAGGAGATATACAAACTCAAAAATATTTAATAGAAGTTAGTCATGAAAATATATATAGAAAAAATAATCAATATAAAAAACTTCAACAGATGGTAGATTTAATATATTGCAATGATTGTTATAGAAAATATATATTAAATTACTTTGGAGAATCTTTATTAGACAATTGCAATAAATGTAGTAATTGTCTTAGTAATGGAGAAATAGTTGATAAAACTTTAGATGCTCAAAAAGTATTATCATGTATATATAGAATAAAAAGAAATTATGGGTCTACTATGATTATAGATATTCTTAGAGGTTCTAAAAATAAAAAAATTATACAATCTAAATTTAATGAATTAACTACTTATGGAATAATGAAAGATTATTCTAATGAAAAATTAAAAGAGTTTATAAATACATTAATTTCTCATAGTTATGTTGATTTACTAGAAGGAACTTATCCAGTAATAGCATTAAATGATAAATCATTTAAAGTTCTTAAAGGTGAAGAATTAGTATTATTTAAAGATGAAAAGGTAGAGAAAAAAATAGTAACAGAAAATGAATTATTCTTTATTTTAAAAGGACTAAGAAGAGAAATTTCTATAGAAGAACAAATACCACCATATATGATATTTGGGGATGGAACTTTAATGGAAATGAGTATTAAATATCCTTTAGATAAGGAAAGTATGCTTTCAATATTGGGAGTAGTTCCTTTAAAATATGATAAATTTGGAGAAAGATTTATAAATATAATAAATAAATATGTAAAAGAAAATAATATAGATATAAATTCAAATAAAATTATTGAAGTATTAGAAGAGGATGGCAGTTTCAAAGTAATTAGTGATGAATTTTTATTAAAAGAATTAATAAAAATTAGAATAGATTTTGCTAAAAAAGAAAAATGTTTACCTCAAATGATTATGTCTAAGAACACATTAAAAGAAATGAGTGGAAGATATCCTTTAACTGAAGAACATCTTAAGGATATTGGGGGCTTAGGCCCAAAAAAAATTCAAAAGTATGGTAATGCCATAATTGAAACTATAACGCAATATGTAAAACATAACAATATAAATGTTATTTGGCATGATAAAAAGAGAAAGAAGTTAATTATTGATAATGAATTTAGATCAAATAAAGAAATAGCCCTAGATATGATTAAAAATAATGAAACATTGAAGCATATATCAGAAGAATTAGAAATTTCTATATCAACTATTTTAGGATATATAACTGAATATATTTTACAAGGAGAAAATATAGATTTGAATTTTGATTTGAATGAATTTTATACAAAAAATGAAGAAAGCATAATAATGAATATTTGTGAAAAAGTAGGTTATGAGAAAATAAGTAATATAAAAAAAGAATCACCAGATTTTATTAAATATGAATCTATAAGAGCTGTAATATTAAAAAATTATATATTAATTTAATATTATTATAC
>NZ_WHJC01000100.1 GCF_009295725.1 Clostridium tarantellae | reverse complement strand
CAATCCTATTATATTTTTATGTAATTTAAATATTTTTATTGTTAATATAATATTACCATGTAAATGTTTAATATTCAATATTTTCCATATATACTATTTATAGATTAATTGTATTTTTTATATATGATAATTATTCTAAAGATACCGTATATTCAAATTTATCCCCTCTAGCTATACTAGTTGTATATTCTATTACTTCAAGATTTTCAAAAGTTATTCTTTCTATGTTCATAGCTGCTGTACCTTGTTTTACTTCTAATTGTATAGCTTCTACTTTATCTATTAATATTGGTTTAAAACTTTCAATTGCTTTAGTTATATTAACATTATATTTTTCTCTAAAAATATCATACATTGGCTCTTTTTTTAATAAACTTACACTTAAGTTTTTAAAACGCGTTTCTGGTAAATAAGTTATTTCTACCATCATTGGTTCATTTTCTGCTAATCTTAATCTTGTTATTTTATAAACTTTTAAATTTTCATTTAATTTTAATTTACTAGCTATTATTTCATCAGCATCAATTAAATTAAATGATAAAATTTTAGATGATGGAACTTTATTTAATTTTTTCATTTCTTCTGTAAAACTATAAAATTTTAAAAGTTGTTGTTTATATACCTTAGGAGATACAAATGTACCTTTTCCATGAACTTTATATATATATCCTTTTTTTTCAAGTTCTGCTACAGCTTGACGCGCAGTTGTTCTACTTACATTATAAGTTTCACATAACTCTCTTTCTGAAGGTAATTTATCATTTTCTTTTAAATGATCATTATTAATTAAATTTATTAATATTTTTTCCAATTGATGATATAAAGCAATTCCTTTACTTCTTTTAATATCCATAAATTCACCTCATTTCATATTCATTATACATACTCTCATATTGATTAAATTTTTTCAATATCCTTATCTTTTCTTATAAAATATAAAAAACTCATAGTATTATGCTTTTAAAATAATATTATGAGTTTATTTTTAAAAATAAATTTTATTTTACTTATGGCTAAATAACCTTTGCAATAGCCACTCTATCTATTTTTATGATAACATTTTTAGACTGGTCTATTACTATATCTGCTGTTTTCTCATTTAATTTATTTATTTTTCCATGTATACCATTAGCAAGTATAATATTTGCACCTACTTTAACTTTAGATTGCTCTTCAATTATAGCAGCCTTTTGCTTATTTACACCTCTAAAACTTATTATATACCAAAATAAAAATAATGCTATTATTACTAATATGACTGTTAAAAATGTACTCATAATTGTCTATCTCCTTAATTAAACATTTAATAATTGTCTTACATTTAATATGCTTTCCTTTGAATCTGTAGTCATTCTTTCAACTAACTCTTCTAAATTTGATACCATATCTCTTTCCATTACAGCTACTGTAACCATAGGTAAATTTATTCCAGTAACAACTTGAATATCTTCTTTTTTATATAATAATAATGCAGATTGATTCATTGGAGTAGCTCCTAATAAATCAACCATAACTACAACACCATCACCACTATTTAACAATTCAACTTTTTCTTCTAAAAGTGCTCCAAATTCTTCTGCATCTTGTCCTCTGTGTAATGAAATATAATCAAATTGCTCTTGTTTACCACAAATCATATCAATAGCATCAGCTATACCTTTTGCCATCTCTCCATGAGTTGCTATTAAAACTCCTATCATAAAAATTTCCTCCTACCATATTACAAATTAGAGTTTCCTAAAAAGGAAACTCTAATTTATTTCATAAATCCTATAATTAAGCTACTATTCCCAAAGCTCCTAATGCAGTAAATATTACAAACATAAATATAACTATTCTAACTGGACTCCATTTTTTATTACGTAGTAAATAAAATACACCACAGACAACTAGTACTGGTAATAATTTAGGAAATAATTTATCTAGTGTTTCTTGTAAATTAAAAACATAATCTCCAAATTGAGCTGTTATTGGAGTTACTATATTAATTATAGATCCTATCATTCCACCAACAACAGTTAATCCTAATATACCTGCACCAAAAGTAACTTTTTCCATCATACCTTCTGAACTTGTTGCTAAGTTAGCACCTTGATCATATCCTAACGTTATAAGCTTCCATTTTAAGAAAAAGTTCCAACCAATAAATATAATTTGAGTTATAATTAAAGCTATCAAAGCACCAGTAAAATCTTTAGTTAGTGCCATAGATGCAGGTATTGATATTAATAAAGGTCCTAAAATAGCAAACATCAAACTATCTCCAATACCAGCTAAAGGTCCCATCATACCAGTTTTAATACCTCTTATTAATTCTGGATCTGCCTGCTGTTCCTCTAGTGCAGCAACTATACCTAAAATCACAGTAGCACCATAATTTGGACAAGTATTAAAGAATTCCATATGTCTTGTTAAAGCTGTTTTCATTCCTTCTGGATCATCTTTATATACCTTTTTTATAATTGGTGATATAGAAATAGCGAATCCTAAAGCTTGCATTCTTTCATATGACCAAGACATTTGCAATGTTAAATGATTTAAAAAAACTTTCCATAAATCTTTTCTAGTTATTTTTTCACTCATTAAAATTCGCCTCCTATCTGATCAAAATCATTTGCACCATTATTAATTGATGGACCATTTCCATTGTTTTTAAAATATAATTGAACATAAGTAACAGCAGTTATTAACCCAACGATTCCAATAGCTAGCATTGGTAACTGTAAGAATGTTACAAGTACAAATCCAAGTATTGCAAAATACCATTGCTTTGTTATTGGTAAATAATTTAATAAAATTGCAACTCCAAGCGCAGGCATAGCATGTCCAGCAGCAGCAAATCCATTAGTTAACCAAACTGGAACTTTATCTATAAATGCTTGAGCTACATCTGAACCAAAATATGCACCTATAAATACTGGAATAGCTCTTGATAACCCCCAAGGAACTGAACCAAATAAATGCCATCCCCACATACCTTTTATGTTTCCATTAGCAGCTTGTTTATCTGCTCTATGAGCACATATTCCTGTTGATAATCTTGCTAAAACATCTAGATATGAACCTAATAAAGCTATTGGAACTCCTATAGCTATACCAGTATCATAATTTCCTGACAAATGTCCAAATACCACTCCTAAAATAGCTCCTGTAGTATAATCTGGAACAACAGCTCCACCATAAGAATGTACTCCAAGAGAAATCATTTCTAAAGTTGCACCTATAAATAGACCAGTATTAATATCTCCTAAAATAATGCCTGCTCCAAGTCCAGCTATCAAAGGTCTATGCCATAAACCAAGATATGGTCCAAGCATTTCATTAATGCTAAAAAATGCCCATAAAGCAAGCAATAAACATTGAATTATTGACAATTCCATAATAACATCCCCTTATATACCCTATTTTATTTTCTTAAATAATAAAAATATCTAATAATTACTTTTTAACTAAAGGTCTTATATCTTGCTTAGAATCTGTAGGTATCATTTGAAAATAACAATTTACTCCTCTGTCAATTAACTTATTTAAAGATTCTAATTCTTTATCAGTAACAAATAATTTGTCACTTAACTTTGTAGCATTTGGCTTATGCGTCATATTTCCTATATTTAGATCCATATGAGTTAATCCACCTTCATATAATTTATTAGCATCTACAACATCTTTAACTAATAAAAATACATTTTCATTAGGTGCTAGCCCTCTATTTAAGTAAGCAATAACTTTATCAATTGGTTGCATTGATAATCTTACTTGTTTAGGTGCTGCTAATCTTAATATAGCTTGTTGTTGTGGGCTTGATGCTACCATATCATTAGCTACTATGATATGATTAGGATTAGTCATTTTTGACCATGCTAAAGCTACCTGTCCATGAATTAATCTTCCGTCAACTCTAAAATGTACTATTGGCATTTAAAATCCTCCCCCTTTTTCACTTACTATTTGTAAACCTTATCACAAAAATTTTTAAGGTTCTATAGTATTTTAATTTTTAACTGAATAATTATTTATATTTATGAATATTAATTACCAGTTATTACCTATATTGTACTCTTTTCTTTTATTTTTATCAATATTTTTTTGTTTTTATTTTACATTTATGTAAAATAAAAGGAAGTCTTGTGCATATAAAACTTCCTTTTATCAAAATTTAATATATTTATCTACATCTTTTTACTGCATCATGCCATCCATTTATTAGATTTATTCTTTCTTCACATTCCATAGTTCCATTAAATCTTTTTCTTATATTAAAGCTTTTTTCAATCTCTTCTGAGTTACACCAATAATTAGCACCTATACCTGCTAAATATGCCGCTCCTAATGCAGTAGTTTCTGATATTAAAGGAACTGATACAGTAGTATTTAATATATCAGCTTGAAATTTCATTAAAAAATCATTAACCGATACCCCGCCATCTACTTTTAATTCTGTTAACTTTATTTTAGAATCTTTTTCCATAGCTTTAACTATATCATAAGTTTGATATGCTAAAGATTCTAATACAGACCTTACAACATGCTCTTTTTTAGCACTTCTAGTTAAACCCATTAATATTCCTCTAGCATAAGGATCCCAATAAGGTGCACCTAATCCAACAAAAGCTGGTACAAAATAAACACCATTAGTATTTTCTACTCTTCTTGCATACATTTCTGTTTCCTGTGGAGACTTAATCATTCTCATATCATCTTTTAACCACTTTATTGCAGCTCCAGCAACAAATATACTACCCTCTAATGCATAAAAAACATCATTCTCAATTCCCCAAGCTATAGTTGTCAACAATCCACTTTTAGAATCTATACGTTTTCTTCCGGTATTCATTAACATAAAACATCCCGTACCATAAGTATTCTTTATACTTCCTTCTTTAAAACAAGCTTGTCCAAATAATGATGCCTGTTGATCACCTGCCATACCACTAATAATTATTTCTTTTCCTAAAATACTAGAATCTACTTTACCAAAAGTATACGCTGATGGATAAACTTCTGGTAATATACTTTTAGGAATATTAAATATTTTTAATAATTCATTATCCCATTTCAAAGTATTGATATTAAAAAGTAAAGTTCTTGATGCATTAGTATAATCAGTAGCATGTACTTTTCCTTTTGTTAAATTCCATAAAATCCATGTATCTATAGTTCCAAATAATAGCTCACCAGATTCTGCTTTCTTTCTAGCATCCTTTACATTATCTAAAAGCCATTTTATTTTTGATGCTGAAAAATATGCATCTAATCTTAATCCTGTTTTTTCTTTTATTATTTGCTCATATCCTAAACTTTTTAATTCATCACAATATTCTGCTGTTCTTCTACATTGCCATACTAATGCATTATATATAGGACTACCTGTTTTCTTATCCCAAATTAAAGTAGTTTCTCTTTGATTAGCAATACCTATGCAATGAATATCATCTAATGTAACTCCTACTTTAGCTATAGCCTCTATAGCTACTCCATATTGAGTAGACCATATTTCCATTCCATCTTGTTCTACCCATCCTGGTTTAGGATAATATTGAGAAAATTCCTTTTGAGCTATACTAACTACCTTACCATCTCTATCAAATAAAATACATCTTGAACTAGTAGTACCTTGGTCTAAAGCCATTATCAGTTTTTTCATAATTTTTCACCTCATTTATTAAAAAAACTACTTTGATAAAAACTTTATTTATCAAAGTAATTTTAACTTAATATATTTTTATATAGTTTATTCTCTATGAAGTGTATCTAAATTAGCAAACTTACTGTATTGTCCTAACCATGCTAATTTTACTGTACCAACAGGACCATTTCTTTGCTTTGCTATGATGCATTCACCTACATTTTTCTCTTCTGTTTCTTTATTATAGTACTCATCTCTATACAAAAACATAACCAAGTCAGCATCCTGCTCAATAGAACCTGACTCTCTCAAATCCGATAACATAGGTCTATGGTCTGCTCTTTGCTCTGGAGCACGTGAAAGCTGAGAAAGCGCTATAACAGGACATTGCATTTCCTTTGCAATAGCCTTAATATTTCTTGATATTTCAGATACTTCTTGCTGTCTACTTTCTTCTCCACTTCCACTCATAAGTTGTAAATAATCTATAAGTATTAAATCTATACCATGTTCTATTTTTAATCTTCTACATTTTGATCTCATTTCCATTATAGATACGCCAGCTGTATCATCTATATAAATTTTAGCTGCTGATAATGGACCCGCTGCTCTAGCTATATTTTCCCAATCTTTATCTTCTAAATTTCCTGTTCTAAGGCTTAACATATCAACATTAGCTTCTGAACATAATAATTTATATGCTAGCTGTTCTTTAGACATTTCTAGAGAAAATATAACAACACTTTTTCCCTCTCTTAAAGCTGCATGTTCAGCAATATTAAGTGCAAAAGTAGTTTTACCCATAGAAGGTCTAGCCGCTATAAGAACCATATCTCCACTTTGAAAACCAGATGTTTTTTCATCTAAATCTTTAAAACCTGATCCAACACCTGTTATTTCTCCTTTATTATTAAATAAAGCTTCTATTTGTTCAAATCCTCTTTCTAAAACAGCACTTAATGGTTCAAAATCACTTGTTGTCTTTTTTTCTGCTAAATCAAAAATCTTTTTTTCCGCTCCATCTATAACTTTATCTACATTATCTTGATTATTATAGCAATTTTCAATTATTTCTGTGGAAGATTTTATTAATTTTCTTAACATAGATTTTTGTGAAACTATTTTTATATAAGATTTTATATTAGCAGTCGTTAAAACTGAGGAACTTATCTCAGTAACATATGTTATTCCACCTGACTTTTCTAGTCTATCCGTAGCTTTTAAATGTTCTAATAAAGTTAACTCATCTACTGGTTCATCTTTTTGAAACATTTCAATTATACTTTGAAAAATTACTTTATGTGCATCTCTATAAAAATCTTCTATACCTAATGCTTCCGCCGCTTGAGCTATAGTATTTCTATCTATCATCATAGCTCCTAATACTGATTGTTCCGCTTCAATACTTTGAGGCAAACTCTTCATTAGTGGTGCATCCAAAATAAATTCCTCCTTCCGTTATTAATTTAAAATACAATAATTTTATTATGCAATAATTAAATACTATTTTCAACATAATACATGATCATTAATATATACTATTATAAATTATAGTCCTATTAATAAAATATTAATCTAATTTTAATATATGTACTTCAATATAAAAACTTAAAAAGAGCGAGAAAAACTCGCTCCTTATATTAATTAAATGCAACTTCCATTAATTCCTCAATATCACTTATAGCTCGTACTTCTATATCATTAAGATTATTTGGAATTTCTGACTTATTATCTTTGGGAACTACAACTAAACTAATACCTTTTCTTCTAGCTCCATAAATTTTTTCAAAAATTCCTCCTACTGGTTTAATTTTACCTCTTAAAGATATCTCTCCAGTAATAGCTAAATCCTGTCTTATTGGTTTTTCTAATAATGCACTTAATATACAAATAGTAATAGCTGCTCCAGCAGATGGTCCATCAATTCTGCCTCCACCAACTACGTTAACATGTATATCATAGTTTTTTACATCTATGTTAGAAACTTTTCTTATTACTGATGTTGCATTAAATACAGAATCTTTTGCCATAGAACCAGCAGTATCATTAAACCTTATTTGACCTCTTCCTTTTTCTTTAGCAGGAAAAGCTGTTGCTTCTATTTCTAAAGTAGATCCTAAAAATCCTGAAACTCCTAATCCATGAATATGACCAATTTCTTTTTTATCCATATTTTCTATTCTTTCATATGGAATATATCTTCCTATACTTAATACCTCTTCAACATCTTTTATTGAAACTTTTAATTCATCTGATATATCTCCATTACGTTTATATATCGCTTGTCCGTAAGAATCAGCTAAAATATTAACAGCTTTTCTACCTTCTATAGTGTATGAAGAAATTAATTTTTCTACTCCTTCTTCTAAATCTACATTTAGTTTTTTTGCTGCATTTATCACTATCATTTGAATATCCAATGGTGCTAATGGCTCAAAATATACCTCTGTACATCTTGAACGTAAAGCTGCATTTATTTGACTTGGGTCTTTAGTTGTAGCTCCTATTAATACAAAATCTGCTGGTGCTCCATTATCAAATAAATATTTTACATATTTAGGAGTATTCTCATCATCTGGATCATAATAAGATGATGAGAATTCAACTCTCTTATCCTCTAATACTTTTAAAAGTTTATTTTGAAGAAATTCATCTAATTCACCAATTTCATCAATAAATAATACTCCACCATGAGCATCAGTAACTAAACCAGGTTTAGGTTCTGGAACTCCTATTTCAGCTAAATCTCTTTTACTTCCTTGATATATAGGATCATGCACTGATCCTAATAATGGGTTAGTTATTTCTCTAGGATCCCACCTTAAAGTTGTTCCATTTACTTCTATAAAATTTGAATCTTTATCAAAAGGCGTAGATTTTAATTGTTTAGCCGCTTCTAAGGCAATTCTTGCTGCTGTAGTTTTTCCTACCCCTGGAGGTCCATATAAAATTATATGTTGTGGATATGGTGAAATTAATTTTGATAATAGTGATTTTATAGCTCTTTCTTGACCTACAACCTCTTCAAATGAATTAGGTCTTAATAAAGACATAATATTTTTATTTTTTGTTCTTGAATCTAAAGTTTGTAATTTATCAAATTTTTTATTAGTTTTTGCATTTTCTGGACCTTTTTGCTTTTTCATTATACTAAGTCTTAATTCATCAACATATTTATCTTGTTTTTCAACTAAAGATTTTTCAACTTCTTTTTCTATTCTATTTTGTATATATCTTTTAGCTATTAAATCGCAAACCATATTATTCACTTGCTCTAATGCTTCTTTTGCGTTAGTTTCATTAGGTATTTCTTCTAATCCTTTACCTTCAGATGCAATTTTAGCTAATGCATATAATCTTTCATATATATTTTGAGAATTAATATATTTATTTAGTTTAAATCTTATAGTTCTTGCCTTTACAGCACCTTCATCTAATATGTTATTTAATACTTCATATAAAGCATTAATTTGACTTTCAATAGTTAAGCCATTATCTATTATATCTTTTATATCCTCTGCATTTGTTATTAACTTCAAATTCTTAATCCCCCTTTTAATTAACAGGAATCACCATAACCTTCATCTTAGTTGATACTTCTGGATATAGTTTTACTTCTATATTATAAGTTCCTGCTATTTTTATTGTATCCATAACTATTTTTTTCTTATCCACTTCTACATTAAATTGATCTTTTATTAAATTAGCTACATCTTTACTTGTTATAGCTCCAAATAATTTACCATTATCACCTGATTTAGCTTCTATTTTAATAGTTTTATCTTTTAACTCTTGTGCTAATTTTTGTGCTGCTTCAATTTCAGCAGTTTTTTTTCTTCTTTCTGTTTCTTTCTTAGCATTTAAAATGTGCATGTTTGAATCTGTTGCTTCTTCAGCTAACTTTCTTGGAAATAAATAATTTCTTGCATATCCATCAGATGTATTTACAACATCTCCTTTTTTTCCTAATTTTTTAACATCTTGAAGTAATATTACTTTCATTTTAGTCACCTTCCCTTGAATTATTTCTTATAGCTTCTTTTAATGTTTTTATAGCATTATCAATAGAAATATTTTTTAATTTTGCTCCAGCCATAGTCATATGACCTCCACCACCTAATGACTCTAATATTACTTGCACATTAATATCTCCAAGTGATCTTCCACTTATATATATATCATTATTTATTTTAACAAATACAAATGATGCTTGAATACCTGTAATATTTAGTAACTCATCTGCTGCTTGAGCAGCCATTACAACTTCTGTAACATTAGATGGACAAATAGCTATAGCAACATTATTTTCTACTTCTGCTGATTTAATTGTCATTGCTTTATCTATATAATTTTGAAGATTATTACTAAATAACTTTTTAACTTCTATTGTATCAGCACCTAATCGCCTTAAAAAAGATGCAGCTTCAAAAGTTCTTACTCCTGTTTTAAATGAAAAATTCTTCGTATCCATATATATACCAGCTAATAATCCTTCAGCTACCAACCTATTTATCTTAGGCTTATCTAAAATATACTGAATTATTTCTGTAACTAACTCTGAAGTGGATGATGCATATATTTCTATATAATTCAAAATACTTCCTTGTATAAAATCTGCACTTCTTCTATGATGATCTATTATAACTAATCTCTTAAATTTTTTAGCTAGTTCAGAGTTTAATACATATCCTGTACTATGAACATCAACTAATATTAAAAGTGAATTTTCATCTAAATATTTATATGCATCTAAAGAAGATATAAATAAATTTTTAAACTCTTCTTTTTTGCTAATTTTTTGTAAAAACCCTTCAATAGCATTAGTATCTTTGTCTAATATTATTTTAGAGTTCTTTCCTAAAAGATTTGCTACAGAAGCAATACCTAGCGCAGCTCCAAAGCAATCCATATCAGGATTTTTGTGCCCCATTATATACACCGTACTACTTTCATATATTAAATCTTTCAATGCATGAGATACCACTCTAGCTCTAACTCTAGTTCTTTTTTCTAGTTCTTTAGTATTTCCTCCAAAAAATGATATATCTTTAATTTTCTTTACAACCGCTTGATCTCCACCTCTACCTAATGCTAATTCTTTAGCTTTAATTGCATATTCATGGTTTTCAGCAGGCGTGTTTCCTCCTCTTCCAACTCCAATACTTAAAGTTACTTCTAATTCATTACCTAAATCTATATCTCTAACAATATCTAGTATATCAAATTTCTTTTTTATTTGCTCATCAATAATGTTATCAGAAACCGATAATACATATTTATTACTATCATATTTTCTTATCATAGCCTCAATACTATTGGCATAATTACTTATAGTTCTTTCTATTTCTGCTATAAGTAAAGGTCTATTACTATCATTTACTGTTTTTAAAACTTCATTCAAATTATCAACTTCTAATAACATTATATCTTCTTTAGTTACCTCATTTAAGTAAGTAACATCATTAAAATAAACTAAACATAGTTTTCTTTCTTTATCTATAGATATTTCTTCTCCATAGACATCATAAATAAATTTTTTAATTTTTATTTTTTGAGAATAATCTTTATCACATTTTAGCACTTTATCTAATGCTATTCCTCTAGCTACAGAAACCAAATTATTTCCTATACTATTTTGAGCATTAAATAATTTTTCAAAATTCTTATTATACCAAATTATTTCGCCATTAAAATTTAATATACATAAAGGATATACCATATTCAAAATATTATTCTCTATCATGTTATTAATATTATTAGCAACTTCTACAATTTGAACTTTATAACTCTCTTCTTTCTTCATAGAGAGCTTAAGTTTATAATTAATATATAT
>NZ_WHJC01000099.1 GCF_009295725.1 Clostridium tarantellae | reverse complement strand
ATACACAATATTGTTTTTCTAAAAGTTCCAATAGAAAAATGTTATGAAGTTAATAATAAAAATAAATTTATTGAAATTAACTGCTCTTCTTTTCCCACTACTAATAAATTATAACTAATTATATATATTAACAAGATTTTATTCTTGAATTTATTTTTTGGGTGATTAATTATGCTTGAAATAACTCTTATAAATTATTCTCTTAATTCTATTAAAATATGGACAGTTTATACTGAACCTTTAGAATTATTTCCTTCTATAAAATCAACAAATTTTTTTGGAAATGGTGATTTTAAAACCATTACTATTCCTAATGATTGTCGTGATGCTAGTATAACTGTAGATATTTTAGATGAAAAAGGTATCGCTATTCCTGCTCGTTCATTAAAATTTGATAATACTATTATAAATAAAATTCCTATAGAAAAAAAACTTTTTCAATTTGTTGGATATAAAAATTTAGCTAATATAAAAGATTACTTTTATGATATATTGGAAATTCCACTTAACTCAACTTTTAACAATAAACAATTTATGAATTTTAATATTAGACAATTTATAAATTTTAATAATAAAAGTTCTATTTCTGCAAAATGTGATTTAACTTTTCAAATTGGTTTTAAAGCATTTAAATATGAAAGTAAACTTATTAAATCCAAAGAAAATATACAGTTTAAAATTCCTTTAAATTGTAATTATGTGCAGTTTAGAGTTTTTAGATTAAATGCTTTAAAACAATTAAAATTAGTTGAATTAATTCAATCTACAAGTAACCATATTCAAAAATGTTATGTACTTTCAAGTAATTTATTAAATACTTCATTTTTTCTTAAAGAAACTTCTTGTATTTAAAACTTAATTAAATACTGAAATTAATTTTCTAAAATTTTCTAAAATTATAATTAATATAAATAAATTAGTTCTTTTTTCTTAATAAATTTTAAAGTATAAGGTGATATTATGTATGATTTAACCATTTTAAACGTTAGTAATGTATCAATAAGATTTTCTATTTATTATGAACAAGGAGATGCAATGAATTTTACAACTAAGTCTTCTCCTTATTTTGGTAATGGTCAATATCAAAGTCTTTCTTTACCTGATAAACTTTTTATATTTCTTGCTATTGAAAAAAAGAATATAACTGGAGCTAATAAAGATATTACAAGTACTGAATTTTTAAATAATAAAAGTAGAACTTTTCAATTAGTAGGCTCCTTTAATAACCTAAAATTAATTGAAATACCTTCTTATCTTTTTATAGTAGAAAAAAAATATATTTCTATTTCAAATAAGCCTGCATTACCAACTGAAAGACTTAAGTCACCAATTTCTTGTAATGTTAATTATTCTTTATTAAATAAAGAATATTCCTGTACTCTTAGACCTATTCCAAAAAATGGTCATTTAGATTACTTTGTACCATATAATAGTACTAATATTTCACTTGAAATTTTTATGCCAGATTCCAATAGAAAATTAACTTTAATTGAAAAATTATATTTAAAGGATTATATAGATTTGCCTAAATGTTTTGTTGTATATAAACATTTATCTGGTTCTACGATTTTAGTAAAAGAAAAGAAATGTAATAATACAACTTAATTAAAATATTTTAACTTTATATCTTTTTAAAAAAGAAGGTAATACTCATGAAAATAATCCGTAAATATTATTTTCATGAGTATTAATTAAATTTTATATTAATAGTAAAGTTTTTTCAAATAAAAAATCATATAATTAATTAATGAAAATATATTTAAAAGTATTTAAAATATATTTTCATTAATTTAATAATGTCTTTTTTTATTCTATAACAATTTTATGAAAATTCTTTTTACCCCTCTTAATAAGAGCAACCCCATCTTGAAAGTCTGATAATTCTAAAGTTTTCCTAAAATCTGTTATCTTTTCTCCATTTAAAGAAACTCCACCTTGTTGTATAAGTCTTTTACCTTCTCCTTTTGAAGGTACTATTTTATTTTCCGCTAAAATATCTAATAAAGTACTTTCTAACTTATCAGCTGAAATTATAACTGTTGGGACATTGCTCATATCTCCACCAGCTCCAAATAATGATTCAGCTGCTTCTTTAGCTTTAGTAGCTTCTTCTTCTCCATGTATAAGCTTAGTTACTTCAAAGGCTAAAACTTTTTTAGCTTCGTTTATAGCTGATCCTTCAAGAGCACATAATCTTCTTACTTCATCCATTGGAACAAATGTTAATAATGATAAACATTTTTCAACATCAGCATCTCCAACATTTCTCCAATATTGATAAAAATCATATGGTGAAGTTTTAGCTCCATCTAACCATAAAGCTCCACCTACAGTTTTACCCATTTTTTGACCTTCTGAATTTGTTAATAAAGAGCATGTCATAGCATAAGCACTATCTGAATCTTTTCTTCTTATTAGTTCTACACCCGCAATCATATTAGACCATTGATCATCTCCACCTAATTGCATTTTACATCCATACTGTCTATGTAATTCATAAAAATCAAATCCTTGCATTAACATATAGTTAAACTCTAAAAATGAAAGACCTTTTTCTAATCTTTGTTTAAAACATTCTGCTGAAAGCATTCTGTTAACTGAAAAATGCACTCCAATATCTCTTATAAAATCAACATAATTTTGATTTAATAACCAATCCGCATTATTAACTAATATAGCCTTATCATCACTAAAATCTATAAATTTCTCCATTTGTTTTTTTATACATGAAACATTATGAGCAATTTGCTCTTTTGTCATCATTGTTCTCATATCAGTTTTTCCACTTGGGTCACCTATCATAGCTGTTCCACCACCAATTAAAGCTATTGGTCTATGTCCAGCCTTTTGCATATGGGACATAAACATCATTGCAATAAAATGTCCTACATGTAAGCTATCTGCCGTTGGATCAAATCCAATATAAAATGTTACTTTTTCCTTTTCTAAAAGTTCTCTTGTTTCTTTTTCATGTGTAAATTGTTTTATATACCCACGTTCTATTAATGTGTCTAATACATTTTGCATTAACTTAAACTCCTCCAAACTTTTTAATTTATAATATCTTAGTATAATTCCTTATATAGTTTATCATTTACTTATTAAACATTCTATACAAAAATATATATTTTAATTAAAAAATAAGACTCTATTATAAAAGCCTTATTTTTTAATACAATAAAATACATATATATTATATTTTTCTTCTTTTATTTGATTTATTAAACAATTTAAATTTAAGTTAAGTTTTTTACATATAAATGGAACAATAAACTTAATAAATCATTTAAAAAGGTTAAAGATTTTTACTAAACATTTCAAGGTTTATGAAAGAAATTATGGCTTATATGATAAATCAACAAAATCTTTAACCTTTATTTTAATCTATATAAATTCAAATAGTATTTTTAAATTAATATTTTTAGGCAACATACTTTTTTATATATTCTGGTAATTTGTCACTTTGTTGATGCAAGTTTATAAATACGTTTACACAAAATTTCTTTGTTAATTTTTCTAATTTATTAAAGTATCGAGAAGCTTCTTCTGATTCCATATTAGTTGTAAGATTACAAACACCATCTAAATAAATATTTTCAATATCAAAATCTCTTGAAATAATTCCACATAAAAATCCATAAACCTGTTCATAACTTTCTAATTTAAAATCATCCATTGAAATAAATCTTATTTTTTTATTTAAGTGTAACATACGTTTATTGTCATCATCTATATATACTAAATTTCCTTTACAGTTTAAAGCCTTTTCATTAGCTAAACTAATTAAATTTTTACTTTTGCCTGAACCTCTTTCGCTAAAAAATACCTGAATCATTTTATATCACTCCTTATTTTTATGTTTTAATTAAAATATATTAAAACATAAACTTTATATTAATTTTAAAAATACTCATAAATATTAGATTTTAATTGAAAATTACATATTACTTATTGCATATAAACCTGGCATAATCACCTTAACGCAATTTTCTTCTTTTGAGTCTATTACTTTTACTTTTCCTATACCTTTAAATGCCTTTTTAAATTTTACAATGCCTGTACCACTTTTTAAAAATCTTTGTTTTTTATCTAAGGTTATTAACTTTTCGTATATCCACATATTCCTACGTGCATAATTAACATAACTATTTTGATACCTTTTTATCATTTGACCTGGACTAGATACTATTAAACTTTTTCTACTTATTATAATTTCTATTATTTTATTACATTGTGAATAATCTCTATATAATACTGCATTTTTCACTGCTTCAATTACAGCATACACTGGATAGTTATGAGGTAATTCTTCAATTAATAATTTTTCTGTCCTATTTATCATACTTATAAGAGTGCCTTGAATAACTGTAACCTTATCTTTATTGGATTTATTTACTATTTTTATCATGTTATGAGGAAGATATATACTATTATTTTCAGCAAAAACTAATAATCCACCTAAAGTACACATTACTGTACCATCAATTTCATCTATAACAGTAATATTACTAGTATTTAATAAAAAAGTTTTATTTTCATCATTTAATTTTATACTTTTGCATTGAAAGTATTCCTTTAATAAATCTTCGTCAAAAATATCTGCACTACTTTTAACTATAGGAAACACTTCTATATTAAAGTTTAAACCTTGCTGAAATGCTGAAATTAATTCTATTTTTCTCATTATATCTGTGGTAGAACCTCTTCTAATATAAAAAGCTCCACTTTCTCTAACTTGATAGGGCTTTTGATATCCATTATATATGGTTACTACAAGGATTTTTTTATTATCTAGTAAAACTTCATTTAAAGCTATTGGAATAGGTGGCTCTGTTCTTGATGTTACCACTTGTTGTAATTTTTCTTCTGATAAATAGAAATTATCTGTAACTCCTATTATTTTTTTAGTCCTATCTTGTATTCCTATAATTATATAACCTCTGCCACCTCTAGAATTTGCTATTGCACATACATCTTTAACAAATTCTTTCTTATTTCCTTCTGTAACTAATTCTAATTTTTCTTTAAAATCTAGTTTTTCTCCTTCATTTCTTTTTATTAAGTTTAGTAATTTTTTACTATCCATAAATAACTCCCTAGTATAAAATAAGCTCTTTATTTGTTTTATAATACTTTTTTATCCAAATCTAAATAAAAAGGTTTATAGAATATTATATTCTATAAACCTAAATTAAATGACTTATTTATTACTTAAATTTTTTAATATGTACTTCCTGTAACACTACTTCCTTCAATTTGAACATCTACATTAACTTCTAAATCTGTTATTAAGATAGGAGCTTTATCTAAAACTTCCTTTGGATATTTTAAAGAAAATAATTTTTGAACATTTACTATATCTATTCCCTCTCCTTTATAAACCTCAAAAACATTTTGTAAAAATTGCTTTAATACCTGTTCTTCAGCTGCTTCTATTAAAGGAATTACATCTTTATTATTTATTAATAATCTTCCTTGTGATTCACCTATATAGCATTTTATTTTTAAATCCTTAATTAATTTTATTCTTTCTTTATCATACTCTATTTTTGTTTTTGTTTTAGAATTGTCTATTTCTAATGTTATATAGCTATTAGGATCTTGAGGGTTTAATACTTCTAATGTCCCTTGATTAACCTTATTAGTTAAAAAGTTATATGCCATAGCATCAGTAGAATTTATTTTTTTTATCATTCTTTCATCTTTAAACAAAGCTCCTCCACTAAGTTCTAACCTTTTTTCTCCTAAATCATCTCTTAAATTTAAAGCACCTAAAATTAATAAATTATTATAATTAGTTCTTCCATCTAAGTAATGATTAGCATCTAAAGTTATTACCCTTGGACTTTTATTCATTTTATGTACTAGTTCATCAATAAATACACCTAAATATTCTTCATCTACTTCTACCTTTTGTAAAAGTTCCTCCACATTTCCAAATAATACAAACATATAAGGCCTAATGGAAAACTCTTGGCTTTTATTTATAGCATCCATATATTTTTTTATTCCACTCTTAGAAGCCTTTTCTGTAAAAATATATGATTTACATTGAGTAAAATCTACTTTACTACTAGATATCATATTTATATCCTTCATAGCTTCTAAAACTGTTTTTCCTTTTCCTTTATATACTATTCTTTTTCCTTTATCTGAACTATCGTTAGCACTTCTATATGGTTTAACAGAATCTAAATAAATTTCTATATCTCCTATATCATTTTCATCAAATATAACACTTGTTACAAAGGTAACTTTGTTTATATCTCTATAATTATAACAACCACATAAGCTAACAACAACGCTTAATAACATTATTAATCTAATTAACTTTTTCTTCAATGTCATTTTTATCATCCTTCTTTATTATGCCATTTGATATTTTATCTAAGCTACCTCTAAAAAATATATCTTTAAATTTATATGATTTTAATGAACCTAATGGAAATAAATAAGGGTATCCACAACTATTTAAGTTACCTAAATGCGCTATTAAAATCATTCCCATTAATACTACTCCTGGTAATCCATATAAGGCTGATGTAGCTGTTATTAAAATAGTCCACATAGAAACCGAACCATATAATTTAGGTATTAAAAAATATGATACAGTGCTTATTGCTACTACTATTATTGTTATTTTTGATGCAATACCAGCTCCTACAGCCGCATCTCCTAAAATTAAAGCTGCAACAATACTCATAGATGTTCCTATAGGTTGTGGTAATCTAAGTCCCGCTTCTTTTATAAGCTGAAATAATATCATCATAATTATTACCTCTGCCACAATGGGAAAAGGTACTCCTGCTCTAGCTACTGCTAATCTAAATACAAAAGAGCTTGGTAAAATTGAAAAATGATGTGTAACTAATGAAACATATAGTGCTGGTAAAAACATAGCTATGAAAAATGCTAACCACCTTAATATTCTTGTAAAGCTCGTAAAATACCTATTTAAATAATAATCATCTGGTGTTTGAAAATTTTCTAAAAAGAAATATGGCACAGATATTACAAAAGGAGTTCCATCTACCATAACAGCTACTCTACCTTCTAATATCTTTGCACATAATTCATCTGCTTTTTCTGTATATCCTACAGTATCAAAAACTGTTTTATTAGCTCTTAAAGTAGCTTCTATGTAGTTTGTATCTAAAATAAACTCATAATCTAAAGAATTTATTTTTTCCCTAACTTCATCAATCAACTCTTTTGGTGCTAACCCTTCAATATAACTTAAACATACAACAGTTTGAGAAGCATTACCTACATAAAGAGGCTCAAATTTTAAATTTGCATTTTTTATTCTTCTCCTAACTAAAGTAACATTATCAACAAAAGCTTCAGTAAACCCTTCTCTTGGTCCTTTTACTACAGCCTCTGTAATAGGAGTTCCAACTCCTCTTCTAACAAATCCCTTAGTTTCACAGTAAATTACCTTTTGAAAATCATTAAAAAGTATAACTACATCACCGGATAATACATGTAATAATGTATCTTCTTGATCTTTTGAAAATCCTAAAATGTTTATATTTAGTACCTTTTTTAATACATCATCTTCAGTATTAATATTTTCTTTAATTTGTGTTAATGGCTCAACTATATATTCACTTATGAACTGAGTAGAACAAAGTACATCTATAAATACTATAGTTGCTTCTCCTAAAGCTGTATGCACCTCCCTATATTTTACATCAAAACTATTTTTTAATTTGTTTTTTAGAAAATCTAAATCTTTTTGCATTTGTTTATCACCCAAAAATATTATCCACCGTAATTATGTTTAATATTCATTATTTTGAGAATAATAAGTTTTGTAAAATTACAAAAATTAAACGAGGTGGAAATTTTGGAAAAATTAACTTCAAGACATTTTATATTTTTTATAATAGGCTCTATGACAATTTCATTAATAAGCTATCCTTCACTTTTTATTCAATGGGGTAAAAATGATACTTGGATATGCACATTCTTTGCTGCAATCATATTCTTATTGTTTAGTTTTTTTACCATAGGAGTTATGAATAATACTAAAGAATATGATTTTAAATCTATATGTTTTAAAACTTTAGGAAAATTTTTTGGTACAATATATCTATTAATATTTTCAGCAACTATAATTTTAACTTGTATAGAATCAACATCAATAAACGCTACATCTATTCACACTAATATTTTTCTAGATACACCTATTTGGTACTCATTATTATTATTTTTAATAACTGCATATCTAATATCAAAAAATAATTTTAATAGTATTATTATGGTTACAAGTGTATCTATCATAGTAGTTATTTTTTTTACTATATTAATAAATTCATTTAGTATTAAATACGTAGATTTAGGTTTAATTTTACCATTACTAAAAAATGAAAGTATTAATAATTTAATTATTTGTACATTGAAGCAATTAGGTTCATTATCTGCTTTTTCATTATTACTCCCTATAATATATAGAGTTGATGATAAGAAAAATTTTATGAAAAATACACTTGCTTCAGTTTTTTTAATACTTATTATTCTTATTGGAATAAATTTTATATTGATAGGAACTTTAGGAGCTTTTAGATGTGAAAATATATTTTTCCCTCAATTTATTCAATCTGAAAGAATATATTTTGGTGGATTTGTTGAAAATGGAGAAATATTTGTAATAATTATTTCTATGCTTGCTTGGATTATAAAATATTTAATAGCTACTTTTTCCTTATATTCTTTGTGGAAAGATAAAATAAAAAATAAAAATATATATTTTTTATTTTTAGCTTTAATAGTATATGCTGCATCTTATTTCCTTTGTAGAAACACATATTTTTTATTTTATATATTAAATTATTTTCAATATGTTCTATTAATTGTATTTTTTATACTTCCTATCATTATATATTTATTATTTAATATAAAAAAGGCTAAAAAATAAAAATATTAATAAAATCTTTTTCAATATATTGTAATCTTTTTCAATTGTGGTATAATTTAAGTGTAATTAATTAATTAAGATTTAATAGGTCAAATTTTACTAATTCTCTTCCTTTAAAATTTATGTTTCTGTTCATTGACTTTAGGGAAGTCTCGAATTACCAAGTAAAATTCCCCTATAAGTTTTAAAGGAGGTCATTTAGAAATGGAAGATAAAAAAATAACTTGTAAAGACTGTGGCAAAGAGTTTATATTCACTGTTGGTGAACAAGAATTCTATAAAGAAAAAGGATTTGAAAACGATCCTGTAAGATGCCCTGATTGCAGAAGATCTAGAAAAGCTCAAAAAATGAATAGAGATAGATAATTTCTATTTGTGTATATCCCCTGTGAGAAATCACAGGGGTTTTTATTTACACTTTTTTACAACTAAACATTTTTTATTATTTGTAACCAAAGTATATTTTTTTAAATATTATAATATATAAAAGTTACATTTTATTAAACTAAATTTAGGAGGATTTTATTATGGACTTTGATATGGAACAACTCAGCAATTTATTTGATTCAATAAAATTTGATGAAATTTTTGATAATATCTTTTCTCGCAACATGGTTAATGATATATATGAAACTCCCTTATTTGACACTCCCTTATTTCAAACTCCTATATTTAATAATCTTATAGATGAGAATCCTATTAATCAGGAACCTACGAATGAGGATTATATGACCAATGAACCTAATGAAGAAGAACCTATATCTTCAGATCCTATGTCTACAAATACTATGTATGAATCTGTTCTCTCAAATGCACCTTTAAATTTCAAACTAAATATAGCAGATGGAGTATTAAAAAATGGTGCTAAAATACTTGCAAACCCTAAACGTGTAACATCATTAGGTGGCCCTAATAATGGCTCATCTACTATATACGTGCCTACTGTTAAACCTGGCAAATATATTATGATATTTAATTATTATAATGGTTTACGTCGTCTTAAAATAGATGTAAATAGAACCACTTCAAAAATAATTTATACAATGCCCTCAATGCATAAAGGAGTATTTAATATTGTAGTTAATTTAGATAAATCACTAAATGAAATTATATTTTACGGTGATGGCTTAAGTCCTGCACCTGATCTAGGAGATATTATGATATTTAAATCCTGTGCTGATATTTCTGAATACACACCAGAAATGAAATATGATCTAAGTACTCTTGATTTCAAATTAATTAATGATGCAAAATTTAACTCTCTAAATTTTATAAGTGGTATAGGTGGAATCAATAATGGTGCTATTCTTCTAAATACTAATGTAAATTCTATTGGATTATATAATTTAACAATTGACTATCTTAGTGGTGATGAAGATACGTCATTAAAAATTTCTATAAATGATTCTCCTATTAATACTGTTTTTAATTTTTCCAAAACAAATAATTGGAATTTAAAAAGTGCTAAACATTTTAATACACTAATAACAATTACTTCAAAATCAAATATAATTAAACTTTATAACGATATAGGAACTGCTACTCCAAATATAGGCAAAATTTCTCTTGCACTAGTTGATTCCAATCCTATAACCTTTAAAGAACTTACTCCTATTACTAAACCAGATCCTATGGTTAATCCAACTCCTGCCACCCAACCTACTTCTACTCCTGAACCAGCACCAATATCTACTCCACCTTTGCCAACATCAAATCTTTATACACCTTTAATTTATGAAGCTGTATCAGGACTATTACAAAATGGAGCAAGAAAAGAACTTGAAAATAAATTTATTGGTTGGCTTGGTGGTCCAAACGATGGTTCAGTTAATTTGAATGTAAAAGTATCTACCTCTGGTAACTATACTTTATCTATTACTTATTTAAGTGGTGATAGAGATAGGCCTTTAAAAATATCTGTTAATAATATAGATAAAAAAATAATTTACAACCCCCCAAGTACCAATAGTTGGAAATATTCTGACGCTAAAACCTTTACTATCGCTGTTGATTTAAACGAAGGTGAAAATACAATTAAATTTCATGGAGATAGAATAAATTATGGACCTCTCATAGGCAAGATTAGTCTTTCTTTTAATTCATCAACTACTATAACTTCTACTGCTTCTTCCCACTCTACCTTTACTCCTCAAATTGGCTTAGAAGGTTCTGCTACTATTAATGGTGATTTCATAACAGGTATTAATAGTGTTGGTAAAGGAGTCGTTACTTTACTAGTTGATGTACCTTCTAATGGTATATATGATTTAGGAATTCATTATGTTGCTAATACACCTGATTCAAAAATAAAAATAGCAATTAATAATACTTCTCTTCCTGATTATTATATTTTCGAGAAAACATTAACAACTAATATAACAGATTCAAAAGTGAAAATTATTAAAGTTAATTTATCTAAAGGTAAAAACTATATTGTCATTTATTAAATATTTTAGTTATTTAATATTAATTATTAAAAACTAAAACATTATATCCAAAGCTAATAAAAAAATAAATAATGAAATTTATAAATTTAAATAATGGGGTGGTATTTATTACAACTTCATTATTTAAATTTATAAATTAATTTTAAGTATAAATATTATTATAATAACTCATAA
>NZ_WHJC01000098.1 GCF_009295725.1 Clostridium tarantellae | reverse complement strand
GGAAAAAATCATATAATAATGTATTAATTTGTAATAAGATGTGCTATAATATGAATGCGAGCAATAATTGCAAAGCATCAAATTTTAATAAAATATTCCTAGGGAACCAAAGATAGTTCTTTTTAAATTAATAAACAAAGGAATAAGATAAACCAGTTAAAAACCAAAGATGAAAAATAAAATAACAAAAGCAAACAAAAAGCCACTAAAGATTTTTAGTGGCTTTAATTATTTTTAGTTCTATGAATAATAAATGTTAAAGTGGACAGTATTAACAATGAAAATAATAAAATTAAGGAGGGAAAAGTGTTAGTATTCATAATAGCATTATTTGTAGGATCATTAATAAATAAAATAGTTTTTATATTAGAACAGGAAGAAGATATAAAGTATTATTTAAAATACAATCAATATTATTCAAAAAAAATTTTTGCCTTTAGTAAATTACCTATAATCAAGCATTTGCTTTTTAAAGATGATAATAATCATTTGAAAAATAAAAAAATAAATCGATATATATTTATAGAAATACTCACAGCAAGTGTAATAACCAGTCTATATATTATTTTCCCAAATAAATTTATGTTTTTTAAATATGCAATATTTATTACTATGTTACTGATAATAGCAATAATAGATTATGATACTCAATATGTTTATTCAATTACAACTTATATAGGTATAGGAATAGGAATTATATTTTTTATTTTTGAGTGGTATTTATTTCAGATTTTACCTATTAAATATATTTTAGGTAGCTTAATATCATTTTTCATAATTGGTTTAATTAGTTATTCTACAAAAGCAATGGGGCAGGGAGATATTGAAGTAGCAGCTTTTATAGGTATATTTTTAGGTGCAGAAAATAGTATAAATTTTATTGCTATTTCTTTTATAGTAGCTGCAATAATATCTTTAATATTAATTTTATTTAAGAAAAAAACAAGAAAGGATTATATAAGCTTTGCACCTAGTTTAGCTATATCCGCTTATTTTATTTTAATTTCATAAGACTAAAAAGTTTTTAAAAAAATATTTATTAAATTTAAAATACAAGGAGTATATTAATGAATAAAAAAGTAAATAAAAGAAAAAAATTTGGATTTACACTAATTGAGTTAGTAATTTCCTTAGCCATTATGGCAGTAATAGCTTTAATAGCTATTCCTAATTTCAATAGTATAAAGGAAAATTCAAAAATAAAAGCAGATAGACAAAGTGCTGAATCTATAAAAAGAACAGTTCAACTATTGATAGTTGATGATACATTAAAATTAGGATCAACGGGAGAAACGGAATTATATTATAATGCTAGTTTAAAAACTTTCGATAAAAATTCTGATCTTGTTGGATTAGATGAATTAAAAGAAGCTTTATCACATGTTAATCCACCTGCTACAAAAAAAGATGCGGAGTATTTAGTAAACATAAAGGATGATGGAGATGAGGTAGTAGTAAAAGTTAATGGAGTTCCAGAAACTTCTACAGCTAATACAAATTAATAATTAAAAATAATTAGAAGTGTGTAAAAAATTAAAATTATTAAGGTATTAACTAAGAATAATATGTATTTTAATTTTAAGATATTTTTAATACAATTCTTATTTTTCGTTTTAATAATGAATTTTAAAAATAAAAAATCTTTTAATAAAAAATATGATGCAAAAGTTGCAAAAAATATATTTTATGAATGTAAAAAATCATTTAAACAACCTTGTTAAAATATCTTATAATTTGTTGACAAGCTACATGTGATGAATTATAATTAATAAAAATTAATTAACCACAATAATTAAAAATAACGCTCGTATAAGCTTTGAATATGGCAAGGCGTCTCTACCAGAAACCATGAATTTCTGTCTATGAGTGGATTTAATATAGGGATTAGTTTATAAAATTTACTTGATTTAAATTTAAGATTTCAACATATGTGAAAAATTACCAACTATTTACTTGCAGAAAGTTGAAAAAAAGGGATTTGAATAAGAGTTTTATCGGCAAACTATGAACATATTAACTTCACTTAGGAGATAATATGTTCTTTTTTTATACACATAATTTGCAAGGAAACTTTCAAATGTGAAATTTGAGAATAACAAGGAAACTTTCAAATGTGAAATTTGAGAATAATAAAGAATTAAAGAATTAAAGAAAAATATAAAATATATTTAAGTATAGATGATTTAAGGGGGAATTAAAATGGCAACAATTCTAAAGACAGCATATACATTTGATGATGTATTATTAATACCAAATAAATCAGAGGTTTTACCACATGAAGTTAGTTTAAAAGCTCAATTAACTAAGAAGATTTTTTTGAATATTCCACTAATGAGTGCAAGTATGGATACTGTAACAGAATCTAAGATGGCAATAGCTATGGCTAGAGAAGGTGGAATAGGAATAATTCACAAGAATATGACTATAGAAGAGCAAGCTAAAGAAGTAGATAGAGTTAAAAGACAAGAAAATGGTGTTATAACAGATCCAATATTCCTATCAGAAAATCATACTGTAAGAGAAGCATTAGAATTAATGGCTACATATAGAATATCAGGTGTTCCAGTAACAGAAGGAAGTAAATTAGTTGGAATAATAACTAATAGAGACATAGTTTTTGAATCAAACTATGATAAAAAGGTTTCAGAAGTAATGACTAAGAGTCCTTTAATAACTGCAAAGGAAGGTACAACTTTAGAACAAGCTTTAGAAATTTTAAAAAAACATAAAATAGAAAAGTTACCATTAGTTGATTCAGAGAATAATTTAAAAGGATTAATTACAATTAAAGATATAGAAAAAGCTAAAGCATTTCCAAATGCAGCTAAGGATGAAAAAGGTAGATTATTATGTGGAGCATCAGTTGGAATAACTAAAGATATGATGAATAGAGTTGATGCTTTAGTTAATGCTAAAGTTGATGTAATTACTTTAGATACAGCACATGGTCATACTAAAGGAGTTATAGATGCTGTAAAGTCAATAAAAGCAAAATATCCAAGTCTTCAAGTAATAGCCGGAAATATTGCAACACCAGAAGCAGTAAAGGATTTAGCAGAAGCTGGAGCGGATAGTGTTAAAGTTGGTATAGGACCTGGATCTATATGTACAACAAGAGTAGTTGCGGGAGTTGGAGTTCCACAATTAACAGCGGTTATGGATTGTGCAGAAGAAGGTAAAAAATTAGGAATACCAGTAATAGCAGATGGTGGATTAAAGTATTCAGGAGATATAGTAAAGGCATTAGCAGGCGGTGCTACTGTTGCTATGATGGGATCTTTATTTGCTGGATGTGATGAAGCACCTGGAGCAATAGAGATATACCAAGGTAGAAGTTATAAAGTTTATAGAGGTATGGGATCATTAGGAGCAATGGAAAAAGGTTCAAGTGATAGATATTTCCAAAATGGAACTAAGAAATTTGTGCCAGAAGGTGTTGAAGGTAGAGTTCCTTATAAAGGATACGTAGCAGATACTATTTATCAATTATTAGGTGGAATAAAATCTGGTATGGGATATTTAGGATCAGCAACTTTAGAGGAATTATATGAAACAGCAAGATTTGTTGTACAAACTTCAGCTGGATTTAGAGAAAGTCATCCACATGATATAAATATTACAAAAGAGGCACCAAACTATAGTGTTGGTTAATAAAAAATATAGATTGCCACTAGTTAATTAAAGTGGTAATCTATGTACATAAAGTATTAAAATGTAAATGGGTTAAAAATTAAGTTTACGGAGGAAATTAAAGTGAGAGATTTAGTTTTAGTTGTAGATTTTGGCGGACAATATAATCAGCTTATAGCTAGAAGAGTTAGAGAGTGTGGAGTTTATTGTGAAATAATTCCTTATACATATTCAATAGAAAAGATAAAAGCAAAAAATCCTAAAGGTATAATATTTACTGGAGGACCAAATTCTGTTTATGGAGAAAACACTCCAAAGGTAGATAAAGAAATATTTGAATTAGGAGTTCCTGTATTAGGAATATGTTATGGAGATCAATTAATGGCTCACTTATTAGGTGGAAAGGTTGATACTGCACCAGTAAGAGAGTATGGAAAAACTCATGTTACTTTAGATAATAATTCAAAACTATTTAAAGGAATAGATAAAGAAGAAGTATGTTGGATGAGCCATACTGATTATGTAGCAGAGCTTCCAGTAGGATTTAAAATTATAGGTTTTACAGAAGTATGTCCAATAGCTGCTATGGAAAATGATGAAAGAAAATTATATGGAGTTCAATTTCACCCAGAAGTTGAGCATACTCCATTTGGAAAGAAGATGTTAGCTAATTTCCTTCATAATATATGTGAATTAGATAGTTCATGGTCTATGGCTTCATTTGCAGAAGAAAAAATAGCTGAAATAAAAAGAATAGTTGGGGACAAAAAACTTCTTTGTGCTTTATCAGGTGGAGTTGATTCATCAGTTGCAGCAGTTATGGTTCATAAAGCTGTTGGCAAGCAATTGACTTGTGTATTTGTTGATCATGGTTTATTAAGAAAAGATGAGGGCGATCAAGTAGAGAAAATCTTTAGAGAAGGTTTTGACATGAATCTTATAAGAGTTAATGCTCAAGAGAGATTCTTAGGAAAATTAAAAGGAGTTTCTGATCCAGAAACTAAGAGAAAGATTATAGGTGAAGAGTTTATAAGAGTATTTGAAGAGGAAGCAAACAAGTTAGGAGAAATTGATTTTCTAGTTCAAGGAACAATATATCCAGATGTTGTTGAAAGTGGAACAGATACTTCAGCTGTTATAAAGAGTCACCATAATGTTGGAGGACTTCCAGAAGACATGGAATTCTCATTAATAGAGCCTTTAAGAGAATTATTTAAAGATGAAGTTAGAGCTGTTGGTGAAGAATTAGGAATTCCACATCATTTAGTATGGAGACAGCCATTCCCAGGTCCAGGATTAGCAATAAGAGTTTTAGGTGAAGTAACAGAAGATAAGTTAGAAGTAGTTAGAGAAGCTGATGCTATATTTAGAGAAGAAATTGCATTAGCAGGTTTAGAAAGTGAAATATGGCAATACTTTGCTGTATTACCTAATATACAATCAGTTGGAGTTATGGGAGATGAAAGAACATATTGTCATACTGTTGGATTAAGAGCAGTAACATCTTCAGATGGAATGACTTCTAACTGGGCTCATATACCATATGAAGTTATTGATAAAGTTTCACGTAGAATAGTTAATGAAGTAAAAGGTGTTAATAGAATAGTTTATGATGTAACTTCAAAACCACCAGCAACTATTGAATGGGAATAAAATTAATTTAAATATAGTATAGTTATGATATTTTTAAAGTATCATAACTATTTTTTTTATAAAGCTTTAACATTATATATTTATAAAAAATATATAATGTTAAAGCTTTATTTATCTTAGCAAGAGTTTTTTTATATTAATTTATTTAATATGTAAATTAATTTTATTTTTTTAAATTAATTACAATAAAATAATTAAAAAAATAATACTAATAGGATAAAATAAAAAAAATATCTGTAAAACAATATGATATATTAAGTTTAATGGTAAAAAAATATTAATGATAAATTATAAAAAACATAGATTTATTGATAAAGTGTTAAAAAAATAAGTTATTTACAAAATAAATGTTAAGATATATAATATTTATACAAAAAACTAACATAAAAGTTAAAAACTTGAATAAAAATAAAATAGAATTAAAAGAAATTTTCAAAAATTTAATTTAAAGAAGATTTTATAATGCTAAAACTATTTTAAGCAAGTTAAATTAATAAATAAGGGGGCAATTTTATGAAAAGAAAATTAATTATGGGTTTGACAGCTGTGTTAAGCACCATGCTTTTTTTAACTGCATGTGGTAATTCAGGGGCACCATCAGGCGGTTCTTCAGGTTCAAATAATGCAACTAATGAAGAAGTTGAGGCTAAAGAGGGGTTAATTAAAGCTGAAGATTCTTCAAAAAATCCAAGTACTGCAACTGATAGGAAAGACACATTGGTTATAGGTATAGATGCACCTGAAGAAGTATTCAATCCGCTTTATGCAGAGTCAGCTTATGATGTATATGTTAAGAATTCACTTTTTGAAGGTATGATTACTGTAGATGGTGAAGGTAAGCCAGTTCCAGAACTTGCCGAAAATTATGAAATTTCAGAGGATGGCCTTACATACACTTTCAAATTGAAAGAAGGCCTAAAATTTAGTGATGGTTCACCATTAACTACTGAAGATGTAGCATTTACATTAACAGTTTTAGCAGATCCTAATTATGATGGTGTAATGGATATAGTAAATGCAACACCAATAAAAGGTGCAAAAGCCTATAAAGAAGGAAAAGCTTCAGAAATTGAAGGAATAAAGGTAGTAGATGATAAAAACATAAGCATAACATTAGATAAACCAACAGCATCAGCTATATATGATTTTGGTGTAGGTATATTATCTAAAGCTTATTATGGAAAAGAATATAAGCAAGGAAATGTTGATTATATAAAAACATTGCATACTAAACCTATGGGGGCAGGCTCATATAAATTTGTTTCAAGTAAAGCAGGACAAGAAGTTGTATTAGAAGCTAATGAAAATTACTTCCAAGGAAAACCTAAAATACCAAACTTAATTTATAAAGTAACTTCAGCAGATACTAGAATGCAAATGCTACAAACTGGTGAAATAGATATGGATATGATAACTGTTAATAAGGATAATGTTGATAAATTAGCTACTGCTGGATTTTTAGATATGCATATATTCCCAACTAATGGTTATGGATATATAGGAATGAATCATAAAGATAAAAAATATATGGATCCTAAAGTTAGACAAGCTTTAACTTATGGGTTAAATAGAAAAGAAATAACAGATGCCGTATTTACAGGTTATGCAGATGTAATTAATGTTCCACAGTCAAAAGTGTCTTGGGCATATGAGTCAGGAAAAAATACTTATGATTATAATGCTGAAAAGGCAGAAGAGTTATTAGATGAAGCTGGATGGGTGAAAGGTTCAGATGGAATAAGAGAAAAAGATGGTGAAAAATTTACTATTAAATTTACAGCTAGTACTCCAAATGAAGTAAATGAAGCTATTATTCCAATAGCACAAGCTAACTTTGAACAAATAGGAATTAAATTTGAAGCAGAACAAATGGACTTTAATGCAGTTAGACAAAAGGTTGAAAAGGGAGAAGCTGATATGTACTTTATGGCTTGGGGATTAACTGCTGATCCAGATCCAACAAATGTATTTGGAACTAAAGGAGCTCAAAATAGAAATGGTTATTCAAATACTAAAGTAGATGAATTAATGGAAAAAGGGTTAAGAGAAACTGATATGAATAAAAGAAAAGAAATATATAAGGAGTTATATACAATTTTAAATGAAGATCTTCCTTATATATTCTTATATCAAAGAAGAGATATGTGGGCTGTTAATTCAAGAGTAAAAGGTTTTGATAATGAAATAACACCATATAAAGATTTTACTGATAGTTTATGGAAGTTAACTTTAGAGTAATATAATAAAAAATTAATAATGCTCAGCATATTAGCTGAGCATTATTAATATATAAGGGGAGGGGTAAATATGATTAAATATATCATTAGAAGAATTCTTCAAATGATTCCTATACTTTTAGGTGTTTCAATAATTATATTTGTTGTAATTTCTTTAGCACCGGGAGATGCAGTTGATAATAAGGCTAATCCTAACATGACAGAAGAAAAGAAACAGGAACTAAGAGAACAAATGGGTCTTGATAAACCATTACCAGTTAGATACGTAAATTGGCTTAAAGATAGTTTAACTGGCAACTTTGGAGAGTCAACAAAGTTTAAGCAACCAGTGGTTGACGTAATAAATACTTATATTTGGAATTCATTCTTTTTAGCTTTAACAGCATTTATAGCAAGTATATTTATAGCGGTGCCAATAGGTATAGTATCCGCAACCAAGCAATATTCCTTTATAGATGGTTTCTTTACTGTTTTAGCATTGATAGGAATATCATTGCCAGCATTTTTCTTAGGGTTATTATTAATTAAATTTTTAGCTTTTGATTTTAAAATATTCCCAGTAGGAGGAATGACTTCTACAGGCTCAACAGCCACAGGATTTAAACACATCATAGATGTTTTATATCATATGTTTTTACCGTTTTTAGTATTAACATTAGTTCAAGTTGGAGCATTAATGAGGTATACAAGAACCAGTGTTTTAGAGGTTATAAGACAAGATTATATAAGAACAGCAAGAGCAAAAGGATTGAAAGAGTCAATAGTAATTTATAAGCATGCATTTAGAAATGCATTAATACCTATTGTAACAATACTTGCACTTTCTTTACCAAGTTTATTTGGTGGAGCAATGATTACAGAAAGAATTTTTGCTTGGCCTGGAATAGGAAGAGTTGCTTTTGATTGTTTAAATGCAAGGGATTATCAGTTCTTGATGGCATTTAATATGTTTATGGCTATGCTTGCTTTAGTTGGAAATCTAATTGCAGATATTTCTTATGCCGTAGTAGATCCAAGAATAAGGTTAAAGTAAGGGGGGATACATATGAATGCGATAAAAGATAATAAGCAAAAAGAAAGTAATATTAAAAATAAGAAAATAAAAAAAGAAAAGGTATTATCTCCCACAAGGATTGTTTTTAATAGACTTAAGAAAAATAAAATGGCTATGGTGGGATTGTTTATATTAGTAGCTATGGCGTTATTTTGTTTTATAGGTCCATTTTTCACACCACATTCTCCAGATGCAATGAATTTTGCCATGAAGAAACAACCACCAAATGGAACTTATTTATTAGGAACAGATTTAATAGGTAGAGATATATTAACTAGATTAATGTATGCTGGAAGAGTTTCTTTATTAGTTGGATTTGTAGCAGTATTAATTCAAATAACCATAGGTGGAACTTTAGGAGCTATAGCTGGTTATTATGGTGGATGGGTTGATTCTTTAATAATGAGAGTTGTTGATATATTTTTATGTATTCCATTTTTACCTATATTAATAATTTTTGGTGCTATACTATCAGATTTGGATGTAAAGGCAGATGTAAGAATATTTTTTGTAATGTTAATAATAGGTTTATTATCTTGGCCAAGTATAGCTCGTTTAGTTAGAGGGCAAATTCTTTCTTTGAGAGAACAAGAATTTATGCAAGCAGCAGAAGCACTTGGATTAAAAGATACTAGAAAGATATTTAGGCATTTATTACCTAATACTATACCATCTATAATTGTTTCAGCTACATTAGGTATTGGATCAGCAATACTTACAGAATCAGCTTTAAGTTATTTAGGTATGGGAGTTACACCACCTAAGGCTTCTTGGGGAAATATGATTCAGGCAGTAGGAAATTTTACTGATTTAATGGAAAGACCATGGTTATGGGTTCCACCAGGAATATGTATTTTTATAACTGTTATGGCTATTAATTTATTTGGAGATGGACTAAGAGATGCTCTTGATCCTAAACTAAAGAAATAAGGGGAGAGATTTATGGCAGATTTAGTTAAATTTAAAAATGTGAGAACTCATTTTTATACTGAAGCTGGTACTGTTAAAGCAGTAAATAATGTTAGCTTTAAAATAAAAAAGGGTGAGGTTGTGTGTATAGTAGGAGAGTCAGGATGTGGTAAAAGTGTTACCGCTATGAGTCTTATGAGATTGGTTTCTTCTCCTGGAAAAATAGAAGGTGGAGAAATAATATATGAAGGAAAAAACTTATTTTCATTAACAGAAGAAGAAATGAGAAGTATTAGGGGAAATGAAATATCTATGATATTTCAAGAGCCTATGACTTCTTTAAATCCAGTTTTTACCGTGGGGTCTCAAATAATGGAAGCGGTTATACTTCATCAAAAATTAAGTAAACAAGAAGCAAGAAAAGTTGCTATTAAGATGATAACTTTAGTAGGTATATCTGATGCAGAGAGAGTAATAGATAAATATCCACATGAGTTAAGTGGAGGTATGAGGCAAAGAATAATGATTGCAATGGCATTGTCTTGTAATCCAAAGTTATTAATAGCAGATGAACCAACTACGGCTTTAGATGTTACAATACAAGCGCAAATTCTTGATCTTATGAGAGATATAAAGAAAAAGTTAAATACATCAATAATGCTTATAACTCATGATTTAGGAGTTGTAGCTGAAATGGCAGATTATGTGGTGGTAATGTATGCAGGTAAGGTTATAGAAGAAGGGCCTGTACAGGTTATATTTAAAAATCCAATGCATCCATATACTATTGGATTATTAAAATCAAAGCCTATATTAAATCAAATTACAGAAAGATTATATTCTATACCAGGTCAAGTACCAAATCCAATAAATATGCTAGATAATTGTTATTTTAATGAGAGATGTGAGTTTTGCTTTGATAAATGTAAAAAAGAACAACCTATTTTACAAGAGATAGAAGAAAATCACAAAGTTTCTTGTTGGAAGTATAAGGGGGTATAGATTATGAGTGAAACTCTATTAAAAGTAGAAGGATTAAAAAAATACTTTCCAATAAAAGGTGGGATTTTTCAAAGAACAATTGGTAACGTGAAAGCTGTTGATGGTGTTTCTTTTGAATTAAAGAAAGGTGAAACATTAGGTCTTGTAGGCGAATCAGGTTGTGGAAAGAGTACAACAGGAAGAACAATATTAAGACTTTTAGACAAGACAGCAGGAGAGGTAATATATAAAGATAAGGAAATTCATAATTTAAATAAGAAGGATTTAAGAAAACTTAGACCAGATATGCAAATAGTTTTCCAAGATCCATATTCGTCTTTAAATCCAAGAATGACAGTGGGACAGAGTATAGGAGAAGCTGTGATTCAACATAAAATAGTAGATAAAAAAGATGCTAGAGAATTAATTCTTGAAACTATGAGAATTTGTGGTTTGTCTGATTATCAAATAGATAGATATCCTCATGAATTTTCGGGAGGACAAAGGCAGAGAATAGGAATTGCTAGAGCATTAATTTTAAATCCATCTTTTATAGTGGCAGATGAACCAGTTTCTGCTTTAGATGTGTCAATACAGGCACAAATAATAAATTTATTATCAGAATTACAGGAAAAGAGAAATTTAACTTATTTGTTTATATCTCATGATTTAGGTGTGGTAGAACATTTAAGTACTAAAGTTGGAGTAATGTATTTAGGTTCTATGGTTGAACTAGCACCTAAAACAGAAATATATAAAAATCCATTGCATCCATATACTCAAGCTTTATTTTCAGCAATACCAATACCAGATCCAACTATAAGGAAGAAAAGAATTATATTAACTGGGGATATTCCAAGTCCATCTAATCCTCCAATAGGATGTAAGTTTCATACTAGATGTCCATATGCAAAAGATATATGTAAGGAAGCAATACCAGAATATAAAAATGTAGGTTCGGATCACTTCGTAGCTTGTCATTTAGTTTAGATGTTTAAAGTATGAGATTGGTAAGAATTGTTTTAAAGTAATGAAATTATTATTAATAATAATTATATGTTTTTAAAAAATTCTTACTAACTCATATATTAATAGGTATATAT
>NZ_WHJC01000097.1 GCF_009295725.1 Clostridium tarantellae | reverse complement strand
GCTATAAGGTAAACCTTATAGCTTATTTAAACAATAATTATCTTCTATTGTTTTGTTGCTTTCTTGCTCTTCTGCAATCAACGCATCTTACTGGCTCGTTATCGAATCCTTTTTCTTTGTAGAAAGCTTGCTCTCCCTCTGTAAATACGAATTCTTTTCCGCAATCTCTGCAAACTATTGTTTTATCTGCCATTTTAAATTCCTCCATTTTTTAAAGATTTACTCAAATTAACAAATTTCCTAAATGGAGAAACTTATTATCGAATTAAATCTCTATTAATTACCTAATTAGTATAACATAGAAATTTTTATAATACAATAATTATCTTTAAATATTAATTCAAAAAATTTTTTACAGCATTTTTTTATTTTTTATACGTAAATGCTCTCCACTTATAAAGATAATTACTTCCTTTAATTCTTTCTAATCACTAAAGAAATTATTTTATTCCTAATTTCACTTTACTATTTTCCAATAATTTATAAAGTTCTACTCTTGATTTATGTGCATTTCTTTCTAATTTTCTTAAAATTTTAAAAAAATTATCTTTATTTTTACTATTTAATAAAGAATTTTTTTCTTCTAACTTTATATTAAATTCATTTATTTGTTTTAAATTTTTATCTATTGAAGCAATTATTTCATTATTTACTTTAATCACTACATTATTTTTAGATGTAACATTATTTTGCAATTCTTCTTTAAATCCTTTTAACCTTATTTCTAAATCTATATATGCATTTTTAAAATCTGTTAAAAATTTTTCACCTGGCTCTATTTTAGATATATCAATTTTAGATAAATCATATTGAGTATCTAAAGGTATATCTGATAAATAATATTTGCTTTTTTCTGAAAGAATTTTAAAATATTCATCTTTGTCATCTGTTTTATTTATATAAAATTCTTTATCAGTTGTAGCTCTATCTGGTGGTATAAGTGTATTATTTTTAGCTTTACATCCTATGATACTGAAAGCTAATATTACTGTTAAAATTAATGCAATTAACTTTGTATTTTTACTCATACTTTTGCCCGTTGACTTAAATATTAATTTTATTTAAGTCAACGTTCACCTCCTCTTAAGTTTAATTAATTGATTAACTTTAGGTTATGCAAATCAAAAAAATTTATTATGTAAAATTATATTCTTAAATGTTTTTTTAAATATTTCCCTGTATAAGATTCTTTAACATCACATATTTTTTCTGGTATTCCAGTTGCAACTATACTACCACCTTTATCTCCACCTTCTGGCCCTAAATCTATAATATAATCTGCACATTTAATCATATCTAAATTATGCTCTATTACTACCACTGTGTTTCCTGACTCTACTAATCTTTCAATAATTTTTATTAATCTATTTACATCATGAATATGTAATCCTGTAGTAGGTTCATCTAAAATATATAATGTTTTTCCTGTACTTCTTTTTGAAAGTTCATATGCTAGTTTTATTCTTTGAGCTTCTCCACCTGATAGTTGAGTAGAAGGTTGACCTAATTTTATATAACCAAGACCAACATCACTTAATGTTTGAAGTTTATTTTTTATTCTTGGAATATTTTCAAAGAATTCTAAAGCTTCTTCTACTGTCATGTTTAAAATATTATCTATAGTTTTTCCTTTATATTTAACTTCTAATGTTTCTCTATTGTACCTTTTACCTTTGCAAACTTCACATGGTACATAAACATCTGATAAAAATTGCATTTCTATTTTTATAATTCCATCTCCATTACAAGCTTCACATCTTCCACCTTTAACATTAAATGAAAATCTTCCTGGCTTATATCCTCTCATTTTAGCTTCTGGAGTTTGAGAAAATAATTCTCTTATAATATCAAATGTACCTGTATAAGTGGCTGGATTGCTTCTTGGAGTTCTTCCTATAGGACTTTGATCTATATCTATTATTTTATCTATATTTTCAAACCCTATTATTTCTTTATAATATCCTGGTATATCCTTAGACTTATTAAGTATTTTATTAAGTCCTTTATAAAGTATTTCATTAATTAAAGTACTTTTTCCTGAACCAGAAACTCCAGTAATCATTGTTAATGTACCTAAAGGAATTTTTACATTAACATTTTTAAGATTATTTTCTCTAGCACCTTTTATTGTTATAAAATTTCCATTACCTTTTCTTCTATTAATAGGAACATCTATTTTTTTTATCCCATTTAAATATTGAGCTGTTAAAGAGTTTTCATTTTCCATTATTTCATCTAAAGTTCCTGCTGCTACAATTTCTCCACCATGTTCACCAGCTCTTGGTCCAATATCAACTATAAAATCAGCCTCTTTAATTGTGTCATCATCATGCTCTACAACTATAAGAGTATTACCTAAATCTCTTAAATGCTTTAATGTATGTATAAGTCTATCGTTATCCCTTTGATGAAGACCTATAGAGGGCTCATCTAATATATAGAGAACTCCCATAAGTTGAGAACCTATTTGAGTAGCTAATCTTATCCTCTGAGCTTCTCCACCAGATAAAGTTCCTGCATTTCTAGCTAAATCTAAATAATCTAATCCTACATTAATTAAAAAATTTAACCTAGATTTTATTTCTTTTAAAATTTGATCACTAATTATTCTATTCTTCTGAGAAAATTCCAACGAATTTACGAATTCTAACTCTTCCCTTATAGACATTTTAGTAAATTCATTTATATTCTTATTACCTACTGTAACAGCTAAAGCTTCTGGTTTTAATCTAGCACCTTTACATTTAGGACAAGGATTATTGCTCATATATTTTTCAACTTCACCCTTAATAAAATCTGAATTTGTTTCCATATATCTTCTTCTTAAATTATTAATCTCTCCTTCAAAGGAATGACTATATATACCTTTTACTCCCTCTTTAACATATTCTACTATTAATTTTTCTCCATTAGTTCCATACATTAAAGTTTCTTTAACTTCTTTAGTTAACTCCTTATAAGGAACATCTAAACTAAACTTCATTTTTTCTGTTAATGCTTTAAGTACTGCATAAGTCCAAGAATCTTCTTTCATTCTAGAATCACCCCAAGAAGAAATTGCTCCTTCTCTTATAGATAATTCTTTATTTGGTACAACTAAATCTTCATCTATTTCCAATAATGTTCCTAAACCATCGCAACGCTCACACTTTCCAAAAGGAGAATTAAAAGAAAATAGTCTTGGTGCTAGCTCATCAATGCTTATACCACAATTTGCACAAGCAAATTTTTCACTATATAATTTTTCTTCACCATTCACAATATTTATAATAACTAATCCCTCTGCTAACTTTAATGCCGCTTCAATTGAATCAGTTAATCTTCTTTCAATTCCTTTTTTAACAATTAATCTATCTACAACAACTTCAATATTATGCTTTTTGTTTTTTTCTAAATTAACTTCTTGTTCCGTTAAATCATAAATTTCTCCATTAACTCTAGCTCTAACAAAACCTTGTTTCTTTATGTTTTCAAATATTTTCTCATGGGCTCCTTTTCTTCCTCTAATAATTGGCGCTAATATTTGAATTTTACTTCTTTCTGGTAATTCCATAACTTTGTCAACTATTTGATCTACTGATTGTTGTGTAATTTCCTTTCCACATTTAGGACAATGTGGTGTACCTACTCTTGCAAATAATAATCTTAAATAATCATATATTTCTGTTACAGTTCCAACAGTAGAACGTGGATTTTTTGATGTAGTTTTTTGATCAATAGATATAGCTGGTGATAATCCTTCTATAGATTCTACATCAGGTTTATCCATTTGTCCTAAAAATTGTCTTGCATAAGCTGATAGAGATTCTACATATCTTCTTTGTCCTTCTGCATAAATAGTATCAAAGGCTAAGGAAGATTTTCCCGAACCTGAAAGTCCAGTAAAAACAATTAATTTATCTCTAGGAATTTCTAAATTCACATTTTTTAAATTATGTACTTTAGCTCCTTTAATAATAATCTTATCTTTCATAAATCCACCTCATATATAAAACTTTACATCTAAATTATTTATTTTATTAATTACTTATGTATATATTAACTTATATTTAATATATATATACCATCTAAATCAAAACAAATCTCAAACATAAGTTCGTTACTGTTTATTTTAAATCCTAATCTTCCTAATGTCAATTCATTTTTATCTAATAATAGTTATTAATTATATCTAATATCTATTTATATATTATTTTTTTATCTTATAACTTATTAATTCTTTAAATTAAATAAAAAAATAATATTAATTGCCACATTTTTACTTGAAAATCATATTATATAATTATCTTATTTTTTTCAATAAAATTTAAATAAATAAAATAGGAGTGATTATATTTATGAATACAGTTTCTTACTCAAATATTAGAAATTATAATTTTGAAAATCATGATAATTCTTCTAATAATTATAGTTCTACAGAAAAAACTTCCAATACATCTACTCCTCAACCTCAATCTAAAAACTATTATTTTGCAAACTGTAATCCTTGTGATAACACTTCAAGTACTTATATTAAAAATACTAATGAAAAAAACTCTTCAAATAGAAATAATGACGATACCCAAGATAATCGTAATAAAAATATAGAAAATGATTGGTCTAAACTACCTTACCCTAATTTAAAATTTACCTCTTTAGGAGAAACTCCTTATTGTGTTTCATGGCCATTATATTACTTTAGAAGAACACAGGAAAATTCATTTGTTGATTTAAATGGTAACCTAACAAATTTTTCTTTAAAGGCTCCTGATTGTTTTGATGATTTTTCTGGAAAGCAACTTAAAGATGTATTATCTATAAGTAACAAACTAACTGTTACCCAAAAAACTGTTGCTACTTATTGGGGAACTGGTATACCTCAAAATCAATTTATCCCTATTTTACAAAATCTTATTAACACATATAAAGTTCCTGTAATTGTAGCTTCTAGAATGTATTGTATTCTTTCTACTGCTTTAAATGATGCTATGATTATATGTTGGCATTATAAATTTATGTACATGGTTCCTAGACCTGTTCAATATGCTCCTTATTTTAAACCTCATTTACCAACTCCTGAACATCCTAGTTATCCAGCTGGTCATTCAGTTGCAGCTGGTTGTTTTGCTGCTATTACATCATATTTCTTTCCTAAGGAAAAAGAAAAAATATATAGTTTAGCCAGTGAATGTAGTATTTCTAGACTATATGGTGGAGTTCATTATCCTATAGATTTAAAAGAAGGATTTTCTCTTGGAGAAGATATTGCTTTAAAAATTCTAAATTTAATTTCTACTGATGGATGTGACCATTGTTCAAATATAAATTTAATTTATAATGACTATAAAAACGCTAATATTTCTACAAATAACCATAATCAAATTTTTAATATTTAAATAAATAAAAACTGTATGAGTAACAAAAATTATTCATACAGTTTTTTTACCTTTTAAATGATTAAAATTTCTTAATTTTTCTATTTATATATAATAATTTAATGCTTTAAGTACTTAAAAACTAAGTATTTTCCTTTGTTTAAACTATTTACTTAAATTCTATTTATTATTTAAATATTCATCAATAGCTTTTGCAGCATTTTTTCCTGCTCCCATTGCAAGTATAACTGTAGCAGCTCCTGTAACAGCATCACCACCTGCATAAACTCCTTCTTTAGAAGTTAATCCCGTTTCTTCATCTGCAACTATACATTTCCATTTGTTTGTTTTTAATCCTTCCGTTGTTGTAGCAATTAATGGGTTCGGTGAAGTTCCTAAAGACATTATTACTGTATCCACATCCATTACAAATTCAGAATCTTTAATTGCTTCAGGTCTTCTCCTTCCTGAATCATCTGGTTTTCCTAATTGCATTTTTACGCATTTCATACCTTTAACCCAACCATTGTCATCACTAATTATTTCTATTGGATTAGTTAAAACATCAAAAATTATTCCCTCTTCTTTAGCATGATGAACCTCTTCAGCTCTCGCTGGTAATTCTTCCTCACTTCTTCTATATACTATGTGAACTTCAGCACCTAATCTTAAAGCAGTTCTAGCTGCATCCATAGCTACGTTTCCACCACCAACTACCGCAACTTTTTTACCTGCTTTAACTGGTGTATGATAGTCTTCTTTAAAAGCTTTCATTAGATTAACTCTAGTTAAAAATTCATTTGCTGCAAATACTCCATTAGAATTCTCACCTGGTATTCCCATAAATTTAGGAAGTCCTGCACCAGATCCTATAAACACAGCATCATAATTTTCATCACTTATTAATTCATCTATAGTAACGGTTCTACCTATAACCACATTAGTTTCTATTTTAACACCTAATTTTTTAATATTTTCTATTTCAGCTTTAACAACTTCTTCCTTAGGAAGTCTAAATTCTGGAATTCCATATACTAAAACCCCACCTGGCTCATGTAATGCTTCAAATATAGTAACTTCATAACCTTTTTTAGCTAATTCTCCTGCACAAGTTAATCCAGCTGGACCACTACCTATAACAGCTACTTTTTTTCCATTTGAAGGTTCTTTTTTACTTAAATCAACATTGTGTTGTCTTGCCCAATCCGCCACAAATTTTTCTAATTTACCTATGGCAACTGGTTCTCCTTTTATTCCTAATACACATTTTCCTTCACATTGATTTTCTTGAGGACAAACTCTACCACAAACTGCTGGTAATGAACTATACTTTATAATCTCTTTAGCCGCTGCTTCTACATTATGTTCTTTTAATTTATTAATAAATTCAGGTATATTTATTGATACTGGACATCCTTCAACACATTTAGGTTTTTTACACCCTAAACATCTACTAGCCTCTTTAAAAGCTCTTTCTTCATCATAACCTAAACAAACTTCTTCAAAATTTTTCGCTCTTTTTTCTGGTGCTTGTTCTGTAACAGGAGTTCTAACCATTCTATCTTTCATTTCCATTACTTATCACCTCCACAACCACAACCACCGTGATGATGGGTCTTACCTTCTTCTACTTTTAACTGTGCTCTTCCTTCTTCTGTTTTATACATTGTTTGTCTTCTTATAGATTCATCATAATCAACTAAATGACCATCAAATTCAGGACCATCTACACAAGCAAATTTAACTTCATCTCCTACAGTTACTCTACATGCTCCACACATTCCAGTTCCATCAACCATTATTGGATTTAAACTTACAGTTGTTGGTATGTTTAGCTCTTTAGTTAATAATGACATAAATTTCATCATTATCATTGGTCCTATAACAATTGCATGATCATATTTCTTACCTTTTTTTTCAACTAATTCTTTTAAACAATCTGTAACTCTTCCATTAAATCCATATGAACCATCATCAGTACATATATATATTTTTTTAGCTACTTTATACATTTCATCTTCTAATATTATTAACTCCTTATTTCTTGCTCCAATTATTACCTCTGCATTTATTCCATGCTCATGAAACCACTTAACTTGAGGATATATAGGTGCAGCACCTACCCCTCCTGCTATAAAAATAAAATTTTTCTTTTTTAAACTTTCCAAATTTTCATGAATAAATTCGCTAGGTTGACCTAATGGTCCTACAAAATCCATTACACTTTCACCAATATTACAACTAGCTAATTTCTTTGTCCCCAGTCCTACAGTTTGAAAAACTATAGTAACAGTACCCTTTTCCCTATTATAATCAGCTATAGTTAAAGGAATTCGTTCTCCTTTTTCATTAATCTTTATTATTATAAATTGACCTGGTTGCGCTGATTTAGCAACTCTTGGTGCTTCAATGTCCATTAAATATATATTATTCGTAAGTAGTTTTTTATCAACTATTTTATACATTTTCTCCTCCAATTCAAACCCATATAATACATAAAATTGAAATTTTCTATTAAACCAAGAATACTTTTCTATTTAATTATAGAAAAGTATTCTTTATATTCATAACTTTAAATTCATCTATCTGTTTTTCTAAAAATATACTTTATCTCCATCGTATGTACATTCAAATAATTTTTCCATATTTTTATCATCAATAGCTCTTGGATTAGAACCTGTACATGCATCTTCTACAGCATTATGAGCTATAAATTTAAGATTAGCTTTAAAATCTTCTGATGAAACACCATACTCTTTTAATGAATGAGGTATACTTAACTCTGTATTAAGTTCATTTATCTTCATTATTAATTCATCTGTTAATACTGAATCACTTTCTCCCTTTAATCCCATTACTTTTGCAATTTGTGCATATCTATCTTCACACTTTGATCTATTATATTGTATTACATATGGTAAAAATATAGCATTTGCACATCCATGTGGTATATGGAACACTGCACCAACTTTATGAGCCATTGAATGAACTATTCCAAGTAAAGCATTAGAAAATGCCATTCCTGCTAAACATTGAGCTTCATGCATTAAATTTCTTGCTTCTTTATCGCCTTTATAAGATTCAATTAAATTTTCATTTACCATCTCAATTGCTTTTAAAGCTAACGGATCGGTAAAATTTGTATGAATTGTTGATACATATGCTTCTATAGCATGAGTTAAAGCATCCATTCCTGTATATGCAACTAATTTAGCTGGCATTGTTTGAGCTAAATCAGGATCAACTATTGCTATATCTGGAGTTATATTAAAATCTGCTAAAGGATACTTTATTTTTTCATTATAATCAGTTATAACTGAAAATGCTGTTACTTCTGTAGCAGTACCTGAAGTAGATGGTATAGCTACAAATTTAGCTTTTTGTCTTAATTCAGGTAATCCAAATGGAATTACAGCTTCCTTAAATGTAAAATCAGGATATTCATAAAATATCCACATAGCTTTAGCTGCATCGATTGGAGAACCGCCTCCCATAGCTACTATTAAGTCTGGCTGAAAATCTCTCATTATTTCAGCACCTTTCATAACAGTTTCTACAGATGGATCTGGTTCAACACCTTCTATTAATTTAGTTTCTATTCCTGCTTCATGTAAATATTGTTCAACCTTATCTAAAAAACCAAATCTCTTCATAGAGCCACCACCAACAACGATAACAGCTCTTTCTCCTTTTAAATTTTTAAGAGTTTCTAATGAACCCTTTCCATGATAAATATCTCTTGGCAAAGTAAATCTTGTCATTATTTATTCCTCCCAAATTTCCACTTAGCATTATATTTTTATATATGAAATTTTTATAAGTATTTAAATATAAATTCCTTTAATTACATTATTAGCAAATACAATGCCAAAATTATATAAATACTATTTTTTTATTAATTCAATTTATAAAAACAATTTTTCACTTTAATATTAATTTTATGTAAAAAAATAGTGTTTCAAAACTAAACAATTTAAATTTCTTTATTGTTAGATTTTAAAACACTGTTAGATTTTATTACATTTCAATATTATATTTTTTAATTTTACAATATAATGTATTTCTACTTATTCCCAATGCATTAGAAGATTTACTTATATTATACTTATTTGCTCTTAAGGCTTTAATTATTACCTTTTTCTCTACTTTATCTAAATTAAAACTTTGAATTATACATCCATTTTTGCATTCTAAAGGACTATCACTTTTATAATTTAATTTTATTTCATCTTCAATTAAGTCAAAAGACATATTTCCACCTAAATTAACTAAGTTCTCTATACAATTTTCTAACTGTCTTATATTACCAGGCCATGAATAATTAATTAATTTATTTAATAAATTTTCATCTAAGTTAGGTGTAACTTTATTTAATTTAAATGATTTTATTCTTAAAAAATATTCTATTAATTTATTTATATCTCCTTTTCTTTCTCTAAGTGGGGGTAAAGTTATAGGAATAACACATAATCTATAATATAAATCTTCTCTAAATTCATCCTTTTTTATTTTTTCTCTTAAATCTTTATTAGTAGCAGCTATTATTCTTACATTTATTAAAACTTCTTTTTCTCCACCAAGTCTAGTTATTCTTCCTTCTTGTAATACTCTAAGTAAATTAACTTGAAGTGCTAATGGCATTTCACCTATTTCATCTAAAAATAAAGTTCCTCCATTAGCCATTTCAAATTTTCCTATTTTACCACCTTTTTTTCCACCAGTAAAAGTGCCTTCTTCATATCCAAAAAGTTCACTTTCTATAAGGTTACTAGGAATAGCACCACAATTTATAGCTACAAATTTTTTATCTTTTCTATTGCTATAATTATGTATAGCCTGTGCTAAAATTTCTTTTCCTGTTCCACTTTCTCCCTCTATTAAAACTGTTGAAGGACTATTAGCTATGATTTTACAATTAGTTATAATATTATTTATAATAATACTTTCTCCTATTATATCTTCAAAATTGTAAAATGCTCCTGTATTATTTTTTTTAAACAATTCTTTTTTTATTGTCATTGTAATTAACATACCAACAACTTTTTTTTTAAGTTTTACACCTTTTATTTTTAATATTATTTTACTATTTCCAATATATTCAAATCTTATTTCTCTACTAATGCAATCTTTTTTTTCTAATTTTTCTAAAACATTATACCAATCAGGTACTATTTCTCCTATATGATAATCTATTAAGGAATTTTTTTCTTCACTTAATATTTTAACTGCTAATTCATTTAATTTTTTAATATTTCCATAGGTATCTACTATTAATATACCTTTATCTGTATTCTCAATAATATTTTCCATATAATTATAAGTTTCATTAAGTATCTTATTTATTTTTATTCTCTCAAATTCATTTTCAATAGCCTTAACTGCAAAAACAACTAATCCTAAAGTATGCTCATGTTTTTTACAACTTTCTCCAGTAAGATTTAAAATTCCTATTATATTTCCTTGTGAATCATGAATGGGGGCTGCTGAACAAGTAAGACTTTTAAACATATTTACATAATGTTCATTAGCTGTTATTTGCACTGCTTTATTTTCCTTTAAAGCTACAGCCATAGCATTTGTACCTATACTTCTTTCATTCATATATGTACCTATTATAAGATTTAATTTCTTAAATTCTTTTACAACCTTTTCATTCCCTTGTATATGTAAAATACATCCTCTATTATCAGTCAAAATTATAATAAAATCACCATTTCTTAAAGTAGCATTTATCATATTACTATATGCTTTAGATATTTCTATAAGTTGTTTATTTTTAGTTAATAATTGATAGAATTCATTATTATTAACTATTTTATTTGGATAAACTTTTTCCTTTTTTAGACCATAGCTTTTACATCGTTCATGAGATTTTTTTATTAATGAAATACTATCCTCCAAAAATATCTCTCCCTTTCAATATAATATTTATATCTTGCTATATTATACCATAGTAGTAGATTTAAATTAAATTTGAATATATTTTACTTTTAACAATTTTTAGCAGATACTTTTTCTATTAAATTCATAAAATCAAATTCATCTTTTTTTTCAAGATATAAGTTTAATAAACCTTGTGTGTTAATATTTTTAAGCCCCTTATAACCATTAACAATCATTTCTTTTATAAATTCATCAAATTCTTCTTTATTGTTTTTTAAATCATTTAAAATCATATTCTTTACATTTAAAACTATTTCTTCAATTAGTTCCTGTCTTAAAGACTCATTGAATTTAGTAATATACTCTTGTTGTTCCATGGTTAACTTTGATAAATCATTATTTATTAAAGTTTCTATATTTATCATCTTTTATCTTTTCACTCCTTCTAATAGCTAAATTTTTTATTTTCTTTTATAATATCAGTTATTATTTTTAATATCTATATAAGCT
>NZ_WHJC01000096.1 GCF_009295725.1 Clostridium tarantellae | reverse complement strand
TTTGCAGATACTTTTTCAAATGCTCTAATAAGAGAAATCTACCATCAGTTGAATTATTAATTCAACAAAATATTTTACCGGTAAGAAAAGGCAGGCAAGACCGTCGAAAGCTTCGCGCCCAATCTCCCGTAAGTTTCATTTATAGAGTAGCATAAAAATTAAAGAAATTCAAAAAGCAGATTATCAGTCTGCTTATTAGTCATACCTAAAAATAAATTTTAAAATAATATTTCTAGGTAACAAAAAGCTTTCCCAGAAAAATTTTATTTTCTAGGAAAGCTTGATATAAAAAAATATCTTATCTTAATGACATTGGAGTAATTCCTGCTTTTATTTTATATAAAAATTAAAAAATTCCTTCAGTTTTTAATATATCTTCTAAATTTTGTAGTTTATCTGTAAGCATAACAAATTGTTCTTTTAGTAAATCCTTTGATAATTCATTACAATTTAATTTTATTTCTAAGTTTTCAACTGCTTTTAATGCATCTTCAATATCTTGTTGAGCTAATTTTAAGTTATTTTCATTCATATTAAATTTCTCCTTTAGCAATAATTTTGCATTCTATACTTTAATGGTAACACTACTAAAATTCCATTGCAAGGCATATATTATACAGAAATTATTTATTGTTAAGGAGGAAATATGATTAATTACATATGGTTTGGAATTATATTTATTGGCGTAATTTTTGGACTACTAACAGGTAAGGGTGAATTTATGTCTAAAGGAATAATGGATTCAGCTCAAGGAGCTACAAATTTTATAATTTCATTAGTAGGAATAATGTGTTTTTGGTGTGGAGTAATGAAAGTAGCAGAAAAAAGTGGGTTGACTTCTAATTTAGCAAAGCTAGTAAAACCAGTATTAAAAATTTTATTTAAAGAAAGTTCACAAAATGAAGAAGCTATGGGAGCTATTGTAATGAATTTAACAGCAAATATGTTAGGATTATCTAATGCTGCTACTCCTTTTGGAATAAAAGCTATGGAAGAACTAAGCAAATCAAATACAAAAAAGGGGCATGCTTCTAATGATATGGCATTATTTTTAGTTATGAATGCAGCTTGCATACAATTATTACCATCAACTGTTATATCTATTAGAGCTGCAGCTGGTTCAAATAATCCAGCTAGTATAATAGTGCCAGCTATTTTATCAACGACTATTGCATGTTTAGTGGGAGTAATATGTTGTAAGATATTGCAAAGATATTTCTAGGAGGGGAAAATTTGAAAAATTATTTAACAAATAGCATAATACCAATAATACTTTTAATAATTATAGCTTATGGAATGTTTAAAGGAAAAAAAGTTTATGAATGGTTTTTAGAGGGAGCAAAAGAAGGATTACAAGTTTGTATAAGAATATTTCCAGCTTTATTAGCTATGATGGTAGCAGTAAGAATATTTAAAGATGCTAATCTTTTAGAGTTACTTAATAATTTTTTAGCTCCTTTTGTGAATTTGATTGGATTACCTAAAGAATTAATTTCATTAGTTTTAATAAAGCCTCTTTCTGGTAGTGGAGCATTAGGAATTTTTACTGAAATAATAAAAATGGTAGGTCCAGATACTTATATAGGATTAATAGCTTCAGTTATTATGGGAACAACAGAAACAATTTTCTATACTATTACTGTATATTTTGGTGCAATAGGAGTAAAAAAAATAAGGCATACGCTATGGGCAGCTATTATGGCAGATATTACAGCAATAATAATGGCTATATTAATGGTAGATATATTATTTAATAATCTTTGATTAATAATTAACAAAGCTTTGTTTTTTTTAGAATTTTTTAAATAATTTTAAAATATAATTTTTTATATATTTAATAAGTATAAAATGTATATATTAAAAGCATACTATATAATGAATTTATTCGAAAAAATTAAATTTTATTATTAATTTTTTCGAATAAACATGAAAACGATTTAATTATATGGTTTATTTTTGAAAAATATATATTAATTTGTTAAATAAACTGTAGAAAAATTAACAAACTCTTAAAAAATAAAAAATCGTTAAATTTTTAACTAATATTTGTAGAATAAATGTAAAAAATGTAAAAAAAAGTCTAGCAAATTTTAAAATATGGTGTTATTATGTGAATGTAAGAAAGTTGAAAACAAATATTTGAAATAAATTTCTATAATAAACAAAAAAATGAAGTTAATAATTTAACTAAAGATGCAAATAATTAAGAAGAAAATTAAATGTGCAAAAATTGAGTAATATAGTATTAATTTTAAGAAAGGAGATTACAGATTTTATGGCACGATATGATCTGTAATATAGTGGCTATTAATGAAAGTAACTAATATGGATGAATTAAATAACAAATTAGAGCAAGTGAGAGCGGCTCAAAAAGAATTTGCTACGTATTCTCAAGAGCAAGTTGATAAAATATTTAGAGAAGCTGCATTAGCTGCTAATAATGCTAGAATTAAGTTAGCAAAAATGGCAGTTGAAGAATCAGGAATGGGAATAGTTGAAGATAAGGTTATAAAAAACCATTTTGCTTCAGAATACATATATAACAAGTATAAAGATGAAAAAACTTGTGGAGTTATTGAAAAAGATGAATCATTTGGTATAACTAAGATGGCTGAACCAATAGGAGTTGTTGCAGCAGTAGTACCTACTACTAACCCAACTTCAACAGCTATATTTAAAGCTTTAATTTCTTTAAAAACAAGAAACGGAATAATTTTTTCACCACATCCAAGAGCTAAAAATGCTACAATATCAGCTGCAAAAATAGTTTTAGATGCTGCTATTAAGGCTGGGGCTCCAGAGCATATAATTGGATGGATAGATGAGCCATCAATTGAGATGTCACAAAGATTAATGTCAGAAGCAGATATAACATTAGCTACTGGTGGTCCAGGAATGGTTAAAGCAGCTTACTCATCAGGTAAACCAGCTATCGGAGTTGGTGCTGGTAATACACCAGCTATAATTGATGACACAGCTCATATAAAAATGGCAGTAAGTTCAATTCTTTTATCAAAAACTTTTGATAATGGGGTAATTTGTGCATCAGAACAAACAGTAATAGTAATGGATTCAATATACAACGCTGTTAAGAAAGAGTTTAAAGAAAGAGGAGCTTATTTCTTAAAAGGTGATGAAGTAGATAAAGTAAGAAAAACTATAATAGTAAACGGAGCATTAAATGCTAAAATAGTTGGTCAACCAGCTTGGAAAATAGCAGAAATGGCTGGAGTTAAAGTTGCAAAAGATACTAAAGTATTAATAGGTGAAGTTGAATCAGTAGAGTTAGAAGAAGAGTTTTCACATGAAAAATTATCACCAGTATTAGGAATGTATAAAGCTAAGACTTTTGATGAAGCTTTAGCTAAAGCAGAAAGATTAGTTGAATTAGGTGGATTTGGTCATACATCTGTTTTATATACTGATACTCAAAAATCAAAAGATAGAATTAAAAAATTTGGTGCTATGATGAAGACTGGTAGAACAATAATTAATATGCCATCAACACAGGGAGCTATAGGAGATATATATAACTTTAAGTTAGCACCATCTTTAACTTTAGGTTGTGGATCTTGGGGTGGAAACTCAGTTTCAGAAAACGTAGGACCTAAACACCTACTTAACATCAAGAGTGTAGCTGAAAGGAGAGAAAATATGCTTTGGTTTAGAATTCCAGAAAAAGTATACTTCAAATATGGTTGTTTAGGAGTTGCTTTAAGAGAACTTAAAGAAATGGGAAGAAAGAAAGTTTTCATAGTAACAGATAGAGTTTTAGCAGATTTAGGATATGTAGATAAGATAACATCAGTATTAGAAGAATGTGGAATAGACTTTAGAATATTCTCTCAAGTTACGCCAGATCCAACATTATCAGTAGCTAAAAAAGGTGCTGAGGCAATGAAAGCTTACCAACCAGATACAATAATTGCATTAGGTGGAGGCTCACCAATGGATGCCGCTAAGATTATGTGGGTATTATATGAACATCCAGAAGTAGTATTCGAAGATTTAGCTATGACATTCATGGATATAAGAAAAAGAATTTACAAATTCCCACATATGGGAGATAAGGCTATGATGGTTTCAATACCAACTTCAGCTGGTACTGGTTCAGAAGTAACTCCATTTGCAGTTATTACAGATGATGCTACAGGAACAAAATACCCATTAGCAGATTATGAATTAACTCCAGATATGGCTATCGTAGATGCTGAATTAATGATGAATATGCCAAAAGGTTTAACAGCTGCATCAGGTGTTGACGCATTAGTTCATGCTATAGAGGCTTATGTATCAGTTTTAGCTTCAGATTTTACTAATGGATTATCATTAGAAGCTATAAGATTAGTATTTAAATACTTACCATTAGCTTATAGTGAAGGAACTACAAATATAAAAGCTAGAGAGAAAATGGCTCATGCTTCAACAATAGCTGGTATGGCATTTGCTAACTCTTTCTTAGGAGTTTGTCACTCAATGGCTCATAAATTAGGAGCGGCTCATCATGTAGCTCATGGTGTTGCTAATGGATTATTAATAAATGAGACAATAAGATTTAACGCAGTTGACAATCCAAGAAAACAAACTGCATTCCCACAATATAAATATCCAAATGCTAAGTGGAGATATGCACAAATTGCTGATTACTTAAGATTAGGTGGAAGAACTGAAGAAGAGAAAGTTGAGAAGTTAATTGAAGCTATAGATAATCTTAAGAAAACAGTTGGTATACCAAATACAATAGCTGAATGTGGAGTATCAAAAGAAGATTTTTATGCTACATTAGATCAAATGAGTGAAGATGCATTTGATGATCAATGTACAGGAGCTAATCCAAGATATCCATTAATAAGCGAAATAAAACAAATGTATATAAATGGTTTTGAAGGAACTCATGAGAGAGTTTAATATATAGATTGAAAAGACATCACCTTTAGGTGATGTCTTTTTGTATCAAAAAGGTTATTTTTACAATAATTTAAATATTCTATTGATTTACAGAAAGTTAGTAGTAAAATTATATTAAGTAAATATATAGAAAAGAGGTGTAAATATGAATAATAAAGTTTATATTAGCAATAGAAATAAATTACTAAAAAAAATATCTGATAATTCAATAGTAATTTTATTTGCAGGTGAAGCAAAGCAAAAAACAGCAGATGAAAAATATGCATTTACTCCTAATAGGAATTTCTATTATATGACAGGAGTTCATGAAGAACATCATATTTTAGTTTTAGAGAAGATAAATAAAAAAGTTAATGAAGTATTATATATATTAAGACCAGATCCTGTTATGGAAAAATGGAATGGAAAAACTTTAAGAAAAGATGAAGCTAAAAATATTACAGGAATAAATGAAATAAAATTTTTAGATGAGCTTTTTAATGATTTAAATAACAAATTTATTTCAGGAAAAATAAAAAATGTTTATTTAGATTTAGAGAGAAGAAGTTATGAGGATGATTTAACAGAAACACAAAAGTTTGCGAAAAATTTAAGAGATAAATATGCAAATGTACAAATAGAAAATGCTTATAATTTAATTGCAGAGCTTAGAAAAATAAAATGTGCTGAAGAAATAGAAGAAATAAAAAAAGCTATAGATATAACTACTAAAGGTGTTGAGCTTTTAATGAAAAAATGTAAGTGCAATATGAAAGAATATGAACTAGAAGCTTATTTTGATTTCTATATAAAACAACAAGGAGTTAAAGATTTTGCTTTTAAAACTATAGCAGCTTCAGGAAAAAATTCAACAGTATTGCATTATGTAAGCAATGATAGTTTACTAAGAGATGGAGATTTAATACTATTTGATTTAGGAGCTCAAATTAATTATTATAATGCGGATATATCTAGAACATTTCCGGTTAATGGTAAATTTACTGAAAGACAAAAAGAAGTTTATGAGTCAGTATTAAAAGTGAATGAAACTATTATTTCCATGATTAGACCAGGAATTACTTTTTTAGAATTAAATAATAAAGCTAATGAATTAATTGGTGAAGAGTGTATTAAATTAGGTTTAATAAATAATAAAAATGATTTTAAAAAATATTATTATCATTCAATAGGTCATAGTTTAGGATTAGATACACATGATGTAGGTGAAAGATGGGGCGAACTAAAAGAAGGAATGGTTTTAACTGTTGAACCTGGAATTTATATAGAAGAAGAAAATATAGGTATTAGAATAGAAGATGATGTTTTAATAACTAAAGATGGAAATGAAGTTCTAACTAAAAACTGTATTAAATCTATTAAAGATATAGAAAATTTTATGAATAATATATAAATTTTTTATGAAATGTATATTAAAAAATTGTTTAAGTTATTTAAAAAATACTAAGTAATTTTTTAGTATGTAAGTTTAATATATTATATAAATTTATTTGTTTTTCAGTGTTTGTATTAGATAATTTTTTTAGATTTAAATAAATATTAGGAGATGATTTAAATGATTAGTGATTTAAAAAAAATAATGCTAGCTGCAGTGGGAACAGTAGCTACTGTTTATGAAAATATAGATAAAAACATTAATGAAATGGTTAGAAAAGGTAAAATAACCATAGAAGAAGGCAAAGAATTATCTGAACAACTAAAGAAAGATGTAGAAGTTAAAACTAATCAAGCAACGAATGTTATGATGGAAAAAATTGATGAGTTAAGACCTTTAACAAAAGAGGATATAAGACTTATGATTGCAGAATATAATATTGATGTTGAGGAAGAACTTAAAATTTTAAAAAATAAGATATGTGAATTAGAAAAATTAAGTTCTAAAGTAGATGAATTAGAAATAAAGTTAAAAAATAAAATTGATATATTAGAAGAAAAATAAATTTAAAAGACAGTCTATTTAGACTGTCTTTTAGGTCTATTACTAAATAGAAAGGATTGGTTCTCCATGAAAGAAAGTAGGGTAAATAGGTTTAAAGAAATTGTAAAAGTTTTTACCCATTACGGTTTTGGATATGTAGTTAATGCAAAAAAGAAGGGTGGAGAGCCTTCGCCAGTAGCATTAAGAAAAGCTTTTGAAGAATTAGGTGCTACATTTATAAAGTTAGGTCAAATATTAAGTACACGTCCTGATATATTACCTAAAGAATATATTAAAGAATTAGAAAAGCTTCAAGATTGTAACATTTATACTGATAATATAGAAACTGTAAAAAAAGTTTTCTATGAAGATTTTGGTAAGAATATAGAAGATTATTTTTTATATTTTTCACCAAAGCCCTTAGCTTCTGCTTCGATAGCACAAGTACATAAAGGAATATTAAAAGATGGAACGAAAGTTGTAGTAAAAATTCAGCATAGTGATATTAAAGAAAAAATGAATTTGGATTTAGCTATAATAAAAAGAATAGTGAAGTTAGTAAAGCATAAATTTAATAATAGTTTAATAAATCCTATGGAAGCAATAAATGAAATTGAAGAATCCACAAAAAAAGAATTAAATTTTCTGGTAGAATATTCAAATATGGTTAAATTTAGAGAATTTAATGAAGGTGTTGTATGTATAACATCACCACAGCCATTAAAATTAATTTGCTCTGAAAGAGTTTTAACTATGGAAGAGATAGATGGATTTAAAATATCTGAGATAAATAAGTTATATGAAAATGGATATGATAGAGAAGATATTGCTAAAAAATTATCTTTATCATTTTGCAAGCAAATTTTTGATGATGGCTTTTTTCATGGAGATCCTCATCCTGGTAATTTACTTATATCTAATAGAAAAATAGTATATATAGATTTTGGAATAGTAGGTCAATTAGATAAAAGTTTAAAAAAGGCTATGAATAAAGCAATTACTTATGTTGCTTTAGAGGATGTTGATGGAATAGTTTCTTTTATTTTAACTGTTGGAGTTAAAACAGGTGAGGTTGATGAAAGTACATTAAGAGATGATTGTAAATTTTTGTTGACTAAATATACATCAATTTCTTTAAGTGGAATAAAAATATCTGAATTTCTTAATGAAATTTTTGATATTTCATCAAGAAATAATATTCAACTACCAAAAGAGTTTGTATCTTTAATAAGATCTGTAATTATATTAGAAGGCGTACTTACTAATTTAGATCCTGATTTAGAGATAATGGATGTAATAATATCTTTTATAAAAAATAAAGATAAATTAGATTTGTTGGATAAATTAACATTAGATGATATTGGATTAAAATTATATAAATTTACTTTAGATGGATTTAAAATACCAAGCAAAATTAATGAATTAGCTGATAGTATTTCAAAAGGACGCGTAAAAGTAAAGATAGAGGTAAAAGAAATAAAGAATTTAATTTTTCAGCTTAATAAGATGGTAAATAGGTTATCTTTTGCATTAGTAGTGGGCTGTATGGTTATAGCATCTTCCTTAGTTTTGAAATTAAATACTGGTCCATTATATGATGGATTATCTTTAATGGGAGTTATTGGTTATGCAGTTTCAGCTATATTTGGATTTTGGCTTTTAATATCTATAATAAAATCAGGTTTCTTGTAAAATTTTTAACGATAAACAAATTTTAACTATTGAATAGATATTTAATTTAGTGTATAAATATATTAATAAAATGAATAATTTAGAAGAGATAGAGGTGCGATGATTAAAAGTACTATTTTTAGGAGAAGTCCAGTAATGAAATAGGAAAGGAATTATCGCCGAAGTGACTAACTTATACTTTAGAGTTAGTTTCTGGGGTAGCATAAAATATATGTTACACTGTCACAATATTATTTGTGGAGTGCTATCATCTGATGTGCTTTATGTAATAGAAGTGTTTAAATACATTTAATTACAGTAGATAGAGACCTTGGGTGATTACTCAAGGTCTATTTATATTTAAATGAATATTTTAAGGGGGATTTTAAGGTGGAGAGGAAAAGAGTTACGTTGTTTATATCTACATTAATAACAACATTGTTGTTATGTTCAACATTAGTTTTTGCTACTGAAGAAGCAGCAACTATAAATTCAACTAAATTTGGTATATGGACTATATTGCCACCATTAGTATCAATAATATTAGCATTTATAACAAAGAATGTGGTAGTTTCTTTATTTATAGGAACTATGACAGGATGTATTATGTTGCAATTAAATGGATTTAATATAGTTTTTGCTTTAATTCAAGGATTTCTTGATTTTGTACAAAGAGCATTAAATTCTTTAGCAGATCCGTGGAATGCTGGAATAGTTCTACAAGTTTTGGTTATAGGTGGGGTTATACATTTAGTAGCCAAAATGGGAGGTGCTAAAGCTATAGCAGAAGCATTAGCTAAAAAAGCTAAAAGTGTAAAAAGTGCTCAATTAACTACATGGCTTTTAGGCTTAGCTGTATTTTTTGATGATTATGCAAATGCATTAATAGTTGGTCCCATAATGAGGCCTGTTACTGATAAGATAGGAATTTCAAGAGAAAAGTTAGCTTTTGTTATAGATGCTACAGCAGCACCTATAGCTGGATTAGCAATAATCTCTACTTGGATTGGATTAGAAGTTGGACTAATAGGAGATGCCTTTAATAGTATTGGTCAAGAAGTTGATGCTTTTGGAATTTTTTTAAAAACTATTCCATATAGATTTTATAATTTATTAATATTAGCTTTTGTTGTAATAACAGCAGTAACGGTAAGAGAGTTTGGTCCAATGTTAAAAGCAGAAAGACGTGCTAGAAGGAGACAAGTTATTGCAGAAGCAGAAGTTGCATCAACAATGAAAGAATTAGAACCTAAGGAAGGTGTAAAATTAAGTATATGGAATGCTTTAATTCCAATAGGAGCTTTAATAATATTTTCACTTATAAGTTTTTATTATAGTGGATGGACAGCAATAATGGGAGGAGAAGATTTAGTATTACAACAAACTATTGAAAATTCACCAGTTAGCTTTTATGCAATACAACAAGCATTTTCTAATGCTGATGCTTCAGTGGCATTATTTCAATCAGCATTAGCTGCAAGTATAATAGCAATTGTTATGGCTGTAAGTAAAAAAATATTTACTTTATCAGAAGCTATAGAAACTTGGATTGAGGGAATGAAAGGTTTATTAATAACAGGTGTAATTCTTATATTAGCATGGTCATTAAGTTCAGTAATAAAAGAGTTAGGAACAGCTATGTACTTAGTAGAAATATTAAAAGTTGCTATTCCTGCATTTTTATTACCAGCATTAATATTTATATTAGGTTCAATAATTGCATTTGCAACAGGAACAGCTTATGGAACAATGGGAATATTAATGCCTCTTGCAATACCTTTAGCTTATGCAATTAATCCTGAAATGAATTTTGTAATTATAAGTACATCTGCTGTTTTAACAGGAGCTATTTTTGGAGATCATTGTTCTCCAATATCAGATACAACAATTTTATCCTCAACAGGAGCAGGATGTAACCATATAGATCATGTTAAAACACAAATATGGTACTCTTTATTTGTTGGATTTATAACTATAGTATTTGGGTATATTCCAGCTGGGTTAGGTATAAGTGTATGGATTGTACTTCCAATAGCTTTTATAGCATTATTTATATTAACAATGATTGCAGGTAAAAAAGTAGAATCTTCACAAGAAGAAATAGAGTATATAATAAATGAAAATTAAGAAGAAATTAAAAAATGATAAGGTAAATTTTTCACCTTATCATTTTATTTAATATTTCTTATTTTTCTTATTACATAATTTATCATCATTCTTTTCATTTATAATTTTATTCTTAGAATAAGGATAAATATGTCTATTTACAAGAATTCCGATAATAACTCCAATAAAAGTATCTATTATTCTATTTATTGCATATATATAAGAAGCTGATCCTTTTATATTAGTTAAAATTGCAAAAGTAACAATACAAGCACTATTAACAGCACCTTTAGCTTTAGAAAGTACGCAAAGATAAATAGAAGCAATAGTTCCTAAGGCTGTGAGAATAGCGCATACAAATTCTGAATTGCCTAACTTAATAGAAAGAAAGGTTATAATCAATCCAACTAATCCACCTATTAAAGTACCTATCATTCTATTTTTTCCCATTTTAATAGAGTTTTCAAATGTATCTTGCATACACATCATAGAAGCAATACAAGCAAAAAATGCACTAGGTTTATTTAAAATTTGAAAAAGAATTATACATATAAATGCAGCTAAAGCAGTTTTTAAATTACGTGCACCTATTGGTGGTAAATTAAAGTTTTTCATTAGTTTCCCCCTATTAATTTTATTTTATAAGCGAATTTTAAAATTTTCTATTTTCTTTAAATCTTCTTCTAATTTTTTTTCTATTTTAATTTTTTCATTATTACATATAAATTTATTTATTAATAATGCTACTATAATGCCTACAAAAGTATCCAATATTCTATTAAAAGCATAGGCAAAAGGAGCAGTACCTTTAAGATTAACCATAATAGCTATTAATACTATACAAGCTATAGTAACAGATTCCTTTTTTTTACATAAATTACAGCTATAGATGGTTGTAACTATTCCTAAACCTGTAAATAAAGCACTAAAATTTTCAAGATTAAATTTTTTAGCAATAAGAGTTATAACAAGTCCTACTAATCCCCCAATTAGAGTTCCTATCATTCTATTTTTTCCTATTTTAACGGAATTTTTTACATTATCCTTCATACAAATTACTGCAGCTATACATGCGTAAAAAGGATATGGTCTTTTTAGTACCTTAAATAATAAAACGCAAATAACTACTGATAAAGCAGTTTTTATGTTACGAGCTCCTATTTTAGGTAGTTTTAAGTTTAGCATAATGGTTAGATTCATCTCCTAAGTTATATATTTAAAAATATTATAACATAATATTTTTAAATAAATTAAAATTTGTTTTAACATATAATGCTTGTATAATATTTAAATT
>NZ_WHJC01000095.1 GCF_009295725.1 Clostridium tarantellae | reverse complement strand
CTTTTTATAAACAGACTAAAAAATTTATTTATTTATAAAATTAATATTAAAGTTATATTAAATAAAAAAAAAGGCGGTTAAATTAAACGCCTTTTTTATTTATTTTAGTTTGTCTGGAAATATTTAAAAGTATTCCCATAGCAATCAAGTTAATTACTAATGCACTTCCTCCATAACTTATAAAAGGAAGAGGTACTCCTGTAACTGGCATAGAACCTGTTACAACTGCTATATTTATTATTGCTTGAACTGCCACTATAGATGTAATTCCCGTTGCTAATAAAGTTCCGTAATCATCTCTAGCCTCAATAGCTATTTTTATTCCTCTATAAATAAAGAAAATAAATAATCCTATTATAACTAAGCAACCTATTAATCCTAATTCTTCTCCTATTATAGCAAATATAAAGTCATTATGTGGTTCTGGCATATATAAAGTTTTTTGTCTAGATTGACCTAATCCTAATCCAGTAACTCCTCCAGCTCCTAATGCATAAAAAGATTGTATTAATTGATATCCATTTCCTGCAGGATCTTGCCAAGGATTTATAAAATTCATAAGTCTGGCTCTTCTATATGGTTCAAAAAAAGCAAAACCCGCTGCTGCCATAGCTAGCATTGGTAATACAATTCCAAACATTTGCTTATTTTTTGCTCCTGCAACTACTATAAGTATAAAAGTAACAATCATTGTTACAGATGCTATACTAAGATTTTTTTGAGCTAATATTAAAATTGCATATATTCCTCCAAGAATTAAACAAGGTACTACTCCCTTCCAAAATTCCTTTATTTGCTCTCCTTTTTTCACAAGCAAAGTTGCTAACATAATTACTATTACATATTTAGCAAGTTCTGAAGGTTGAAATGACAACGGACCTAATTTTATCCATCTTTGAGCTCCTTTAGTAGCTTTAAAGAAAAAAACTGAAACTAACAAAAATGGTGTTATTAAATACATAGGCCATGCTATATCCTTAAATTTATGATAATCAACCCTAGAAAAAATAAACATAGCTATTAATCCTATTATTGTAAATACGAATTGTCTTAACAAAAAGTAGGTACTACTCTTGTAATTAAACATTCCATAATATGAACTAGCACTATATACCATTACTACCCCAACTGCTAATAGCAGCATAATAGTATATAATAATCCTAAATCAACTTTTAATTTAGAATTTAACTTGACGCCTTTCACTTTCATAAAATCTCCTCCTTATAAAATACCCTAAAGAGAGGCAAATGCTATAAAGCATAAAATTACTGTAACTACTGAAAATACAGACACTATCTTAGTCTCACTCCAACCTAGTGCTTCAAAATGATGGTGTATAGGTGCCATTTTAAATATTCTCTTTCTTGTTAATTTAAATGAAGCTACCTGTAAAATAACAGATACTGTTTCTATAACATATATACCTCCAATTATTACTATAATTATTGGCATCTTCAATATTAAAGCTACCATAGCTATTGCTCCACCTAATGCTAAAGAACCTGTATCTCCCATAAATACTCTTGCTGGAAATGCATTAAATCTTAAAAATGCTAATAATGCTCCTGCTAAAGCTACACAAAATACAGATAAACTTAAATGTCCCATACTATAACTTAAAATTGCTAAAAATGTTATTACTAAAACAGTTATTGATGTAGCTAATCCATCTAATCCATCTGTAAGATTTACTGCATTTGTAGTTGCAGTAAAATAAACCATAACAAAAGGAATATATAACCACCCAATACTTATCTGCCCTTCCATAAATGGTATATTTATACTTGTTCCTATTTGTGTATATGCATAATATGTTAATGCACTAGAAATTAATATTAACCAAAACATTTTTTGCCATGCTTTTAGTCCCTCATTCTTTTTCTTTATTATTTTTAATAAATCATCTAAGAATCCTATAAATCCAAAGCCTATGAATGAATATAATGCTATCATTGCTTCATCAGAAAAATTTTTATTCATTACTCTAATCATAACTATCATAGTAATAGCAGTAGAAAAAATAAATATTAATCCTCCTATTGTAGGAGTTCCTGCTTTTTTTTGATGACTCTTTGGTCCTTCTGCTCTTATATTTTGTCCAAATTTCAGTTTATGAAGTAATGGTATTAAAACTGGACCTATTATTGAAGCTATAATAAAGCTTATAATTATACTAAATACTATAACTGGATCTATTATCGATTGTAAAAATTCTATCATATTTTAAATGCTACCTAAAATAAGTAGCTTCACCTCCTTGGTTAAATCTATATTTCTTTTAAACTATTTGTTATTTCTTCAAATTTCATACTTCTAGATGCTTTAACTAATACTATATCATCATTTTTCACAACATTTTTAAGATTTTTAATTAACTCTTCTTTATTATTAAAAACTATACATCCTAATCCAAATCCATTTTGTATATTTTCAGAAAACTCACCACAACACAATACTAAATCTATTTTATTTTCTTTTGCATATTTTCCTATTTCATTGTGAGCATTTCTAGCTTCAGCTCCTAATTCCTTCATAGTTCCAAAAATACCAATTCTTCTTTTCCCATTTATAGATTTTACTACATCAATAGCTGATTTAACTGAAGAAGGACTAGAATTATAACAATCATTAACTATAATAAATTTATTATTTTTTATTAACTCTAATCTCATAGAAGTTGCTTTTAAATTTTTTAATCCATTCTTCATTTCTTTTAATGTTAATCCTAACTCTTTTGATATTGCAATACCTAACATTAAATTTTGTACATTATGTTTTCCTGGCATATTTAATAAAAATTCTTCTTCTAAGTCATTATAAAAAACTTTAAACTTAGAACTAAATTCTCTAGATTCAAAATCTTTAGCTCCTATATTAAAATCTTCACCTATACCAGTTTTTATAATATTATAATCTTTAGAATCTATATCACTTAATTTATCATCATTTCCATTAACAACAAGAATATTATTTTCACCAAAATAAGTTGTTATTTCCATTTTTGCCTTTAATATGTTATCTCTTGTTTTTAAATTTTCAATATGAGATAACCCTATATTGGTTATTATAGCCATATCTGGTGAGGAAATTTCAGCTAATTTCTCAATTTCTTTTAAATTATTCATCCCCATTTCTAAAACTGCTATATCATAATTGCTATCTAATTCTAATATCATTAATGGAAGACCAATATCATTATTAAAATTTCCTTTTGTTTTAAAAACCTTAAATTTATCACTTAATAAAGCTGCTAATAAATCTTTTGTTGATGTTTTTCCTGCTGATCCTGTAATTCCTATAACTTTTAATGCAAGTTTCTTTCTATAATATTTAGCTAACTCCATTAAAGCAACTCTTCCATTTTCAACCTTTATCAGCCCTTTATTACTAGGAATGTTGTTTTCTTCATATTTGATTTCATCAATTATACATACATTAGCACCTTTATTAAATGCTTCTTCTACATAATCATTTCCATTAAAATTACATCCTTTTAAAGCTATAAACATTGTATTTTCTTTTATTTTTCTTGTATCTGTTGATACTGATTGAACATTATATTCTATTGGTTCTTTTAAGATTTCTCCATCAACTGCTTTTGCTATTTCATTAAAGCTTAATTCTAACATCTAATTTCACCTCTAATTTTTTTCTAAAATGTCATATATAACTTCTCTCTCATCAAAATGTATAGTTTCATTTTTTAAAATTTGATATGTTTCATGCCCTTTTCCTGCTATTAAAATAACATCACCTTCTTTAGCTAAACTTATGGCTTTTTTTATTGCATCTTTTCTATTTTCTATTGTTATATAATTTGAATAATCAATTCCTGTAATAATATCTTTTATTATTTGTTCTGGTTCTTCTGATCTAGGATTATCAGAAGTAATTATAACTAAATCAGATAGTTTACATGCTATTTCTCCCATTTGAGGTCTTTTAATTTTATCTCTATCTCCACCACAACCAAAAATAGTTATTATTCTAGTTTCTACAAAACCTTTTATAGTATTTAAAATATTTTCAAGTCCATCTGGAGTATGAGCATAATCTATTATTATGCTATATGGTAAATTTTTATCTTTAGCTACGCTTTCACATCTGCCTGGTATAATTACATTTTTTATACCATTAATTATACTATTAATGCTAATACCTAACTTATATGCACATAATATACATCCTAATGCATTATATATGTTATACAATCCTGGAATGTTAATTTTAAAACTTTCTTCTTTACTATTTATTAATATTTTAAATTGTGAACCATTTGAATTGCTTTTAATCCCTTTAGCTTTAAAATTTGATTCATTATCTATGGAAAAAGTATTTGTTTTAGTGCTTATTTTATATTTTTTAATATCTTCTATAATTTTTAGTCCATAATAATCATCTATATTTATTAAACTAAATTTAGATCTTTCAAATAATTTAAATTTAGCTTTATAATAATTTTCAAAGGTTTTATGAAAATCTAAATGATCACGTGTAAGGTTAGTAAAAATACCACATTCAAATTCTATTCCATATACTCTATTTAATTCTAATGAATGTGATGAAACCTCCATTACACAATATTCAACCTTATTATTAACCATAGTATTAAATAATTCATGTAACTCTAATGATTCTGGTGTAGTTCTTTCAGTATGAATTTTTCTATTTCCAATATAATTAGCTATTGTTCCAATTAAACCAACCTTTAATCCACTATTCTCTAATATAGACTTTATAATAAATGCAGATGTTGTTTTTCCATTAGTTCCAGTTATACCAATTATTTTTAATTTATTTTTTGGATTTCCAAAATAATTTGATGATATTATAGCTAAAGTTTTTCTAGTATCTTCTACTTTTATAATTGTTATGTCATCTTTAGATTTTACAACGTCTTCAACTATTATTGCAGCTGCTCCTCTTTTTATTGCATCTTCAATAAAAGTATGACCATCAACTTTTAATCCTTTAATACATACAAAAATGTCACCTTTTTCAATTTTTCTGTTATCATAACATATCTTATTTATATTTTTTTCTACATTTCCGTTTAAAAGCTCATATTTACATTGCTTTAAAAGTTCTTTTATTATCATAATTTAATCACTCCTTAAATACTATGCTAGTATCTATAGTTAAATTCACAAAATTCTAGCATGTGACTTTGTCACATGCTCAAAAATTAATTTTCTTCTTTATTACTTAAAGTCAATTTTATATTATCACCATTATTAAGCAAATCTCCAAAAGGAACACTTTGATTAACTACAACACCTTTTCCTTCAAATGTTGCTTTAAGCCCTATAGATTCTAAAATTTTTTTTGCATTATCTTCATTATATCCATCCAAATTTGGAACAATAACATCTTTATTATAATTTGAAGAACTACCAGTGTAAAGATTGATTTTTTCATTATTACCTATAAGAGAACCTGGCTTTGGACTTATATCCATTACAAATTTACCCTTTCCTTCTATAGACTCTTCAATTCCTAATTTTTTTAATTTATCCTTCACCACCGAAATCTTTTTACCCCTAACATCTGGAACAATAACATATTTTTCATCATCACTTGTTTTTATTTCATTAGATTCCATATAGGTAAAAATATCTGTAAACAAATCATGAGCATAAGGTGCAGCAACTATTCCGCCGAAATATTGACCTCCTCTTGGGTGATCTATAGCTATTAACACTGATACCTTAGGATCATCTACTGGAGCAAAACCTACAAAAGATGATAAATAACCTTCTTTTTCACTATCATATTTTCCAGTCTTAGGATTAACTTTTTCTCCTGTTCCTGTTTTTCCTGCTATTCTATATCCTTTAACCCCTGCACTCTTAACAGAACCTTTACTAACAGCAGATTCCATTGCTTCTTTTACACGTGCACATGTTTTATTACTAATTGGCACTTTATTAACATGTGGATGAAAAACTTCATCAATTACTCTATCTCCATTACTATTTATATGACTTATTTCTTTCATAACATGAGGTTGTATCAATTTTCCTCCATTAGCAATAACATTCAAAGATGTCATGTATTGTGTAAAATTTAATGTATTTGTTTGTCCAAAGGATATTGTACCTAAGTCCATAGGAATAACATTTTCTATTGGTTTTAATATACCTGGAGTCTCTCCTGGTAAATCTACACCTGATTTTTTTCCTAATCCAAAATCATTAAGATATGAATATAACTTTTCTTTTCCTAATTTTGCTCCTATATCCATAAAAGCCACATTGCAAGAATTTTCAAGAGCTTGATCAAAAGTTATAGTTCCATGTCCACCTTGTGATGGTCCTTTCCAACATCTAACGTCCACATTTCCAAATTTTTTAAATCCAGGACAATAATAAGTTTCATCTTTTCCTGCAATACCTTCTTGAACCGCAGCTGCTGATGTTAATACTTTAAATATAGAACCAGGCTCAAAAGAATCTGAAACCGCTCTATTTCTCCACATTTTTTGCATTTTAGCTGTTACATTACTACCAGAGAACCTTTCATATCCGACATAAGGATTATTAGGATTAAAATCTGGTTTATTAACCATAGCTAATATTTCTCCATTATTTGGATTCATAACTATAATTGTTATAGAATCTGGATTATACTCTTTAATTGCTCTATCAGCAATTTTTTCTGCACTAAATTGTATTTTTTCATCAATAGTTAATATTACATCTTTTCCATCAACTGGTGGAGTATATTTAGGAACTGCATATGGAAATTCTCCACTTCTTCCATCCATTTCAGTTATTCTCATTCCTGGTATTCCTGCTAACTCTTTATTATATTTTAACTCTACACCATTTAACCCGATTCCATCAGAATTAGTATTTCCTAGAACATGTGCAGCAAAATTATTGTTAGGATAATATCTTTTAGTATCGGAAGATACTACAACTCCATCTATTTTTAAAGTTTTTACTTTATCCGCTTTCTCTTTTTCTATACTTCTTACTAATATAGCCGCTGGTACTAGCGTGCCTGATTTAGTTCTTAAATTTAATCTATCTTTAACCTCTTCTATTTTTAATCCTGTTGCATTTGACAAATTTTGTGCTATATCATCTAATTTTATATTTTTATTTTTTGAATAAGAGATTATTGTTGGCAAATTTAAATCTACCCTATAAACATTAGCACTTACAGCTAACTCTGTTTTATTTCTATCTAATATTTTACCTCTTTTTCCATATACTTTTATTTCACTTGTCCATTGTTCACGTGCCATATTGGAATATTGTTCAGATTTAAATATCATTATATAAATTAATCTTAATGATATACAAAATAAAAGGAAAAATAAAATACTCATCAATGCCAAATTTTTTCCATTATTAATTTTTCTTTTTTTCATCTTTTTACTTCTGTTTTTATCCACTTGCCATCCTCCTAAATAAATTAATTAACAGTGAAAGTTTTTAATTTTTTAAACTTTACCTACTATTAACTATCTAGATATACGTTGCTCACAATTTAATTTTTCCTTCGTTAGTTCATAATTTACTTTATCATATATTATAAATATTTATAAGACATAAAAAGTGAAAATCTAATATTTTAATCTAATTGTTTTTTAACACTTTATAAATTTATCATAATATATGTTAAAATTTATTACTTATAAATTAAAATATATGCTAGCATACAATTATTATCTATACTAACATATATTTTTTATTTAATTATTTAGGTAAATTACTTAAGTTTAAAGTAATATTAGATCCTGAGTTTATAATTATCCCACTCTCAATGTTTTGATCATTAACAATGCCACTTCCACTAAAAGTTCCTTTTAACCCTATACTATCCAAAATATTTTTAGCTTCTAATTCAGTATATCCTACTAAATTAGGAACAATAACTTCTTTTTTTGTTTTTTTATCTTTTTCTTCCGTATTAATAACAATATTAAATTCTTCTTTTTTTTCATTATTTTCAAATTCTATACCTTCTACTTTATTACCAGAACCATTGATTATTGGTTCTAAGTTAAATTCATTTAAATTAAATTCATTCAAGATTTCTACAGCTTCTGTTATACTCATACTTAAAATTTCTGATTTTTCTGTATATAATATTATATTTGTTTTTTCTTTTATAGTATATCCTGGTTTAGGTGTCATATCTAAAATTTTATTTCCTTGTCCTTCTATTAATACTTCTATATTTAAGTCTTTTAATATTTTTTTCGCTTCATCTACTGATTTTTCTCTTACTTCTGGAACAACTACATCCATATTTTCATTAGGTTTTGATACATTCAACTTATTAGGATCTAAATAATTAAATATATCTGTAAATAATATATTAGCCAAAGGTGCTGCAACTCTACCTCCATAGTATTCACCATTTTTAGGATTATCTACTGAAATCATTACAGATACTTTAGGATTATCATAAGGAGCAAACCCTACAAATGATGCAACATAGCCTCCACCATATCCACCCGTTTCTGGATTAACCTTCTGTGCTGTACCTGTTTTTCCAGCTATGCCATACCCCTCCATATAAGTACTTTTTGAAGAGCCATAATGTACAGCTTTTTCTAAAGCTGAATTTAATCTTTCTGCTGTTTCTTTACTTATTATATTTTCCTTTTTGTCTGGTTTAAATTCCTCATCTACAATTTTATTTCCATTTTCATCTATATGAATTATTTCTTTTACTACATGTGGCTGTATCCAGGTTCCTTTATTAGCTACTGCATTAACTGCACTTAAGAACTGTATTGGGTTAACTGTATTAGTTTGACCAAAAGATATAGTTGCTAAATCCATATCAGTTATATTTTGTGTCTTTTTTATTATACCTGGTGATTCTCCCGGTAAATCTACTCCACTTTTTTTACCAAATCCAAATTCTTTTATATATTTATTTAACTTTTCTTTTCCTAATCTTTCTCCTAAATTCATAAATCCAACATTACATGAATTTTGTATAATTTCATCGAAAGTTTGAGTTCCATGTCCACTTCTTTTCCAACACTTTATATATCTATCGGCCTTATGTAGACCTCCTGAACAAGTATATGTTTCATCCTTTCCTGCAAGACCTTCTTCTATAGCTGCTGCTGCTGTTACAATTTTAAAAATTGATCCTGGTTCAAAGGAGTCTGATACTGATCTATTTCTCCACATCTTTTGAATTCTATCAGTTGATGTATTTCCTTGAAAATTTTCAGCTCCATCATAAGGTGCATTTGGATTAAAATCTGGCTTGTTTGATAAAGCTAATACTTCACCATTTGTAGGATCCATAACCATTACCGTTACAGCATCAGCATTATGTTCTTTTAATGCTATATCAGCAGTTTTTTCAGCAAAATATTGCATATTTTCATCAATAGTCAAAAGTAAATCTTTCCCATTAACAGGCGCAGTAAATTGTGAAATTGTATATGGGTGATCCTGTATATTAGTAGCAAGCTCTGTAGTTCTCAATCCTGGAGTTCCTGATAACACTTTATCATATTTTAATTCTACACCATTTAATCCAACCCCATCAGAATTAGTTGTTCCTAAAACATGCGCTAAAAAATTATCATTAGTATAGTACCTTTTTGTATCTGGTGATACTATTACACCATCTATATTTAATGCTTTTACTTTATCCGCATGTTCTTTTTCAATCCGTCTAACTAAAATAGCCGACCCAGCTAAAGCTCCTGAAGGTAACTTAAATTCTAATTTTTTCAAAACAGTTTCCTTATCCATTTCTGTAGCTTCAGCTATTAAATTACTTAACTGTTCATTAGTTGTATTATTTTTTTCATTATATGATCTAATTGCATTTAGATTAAAATCAACTCTATACACATTAGCACTAACCGCCAACTCTTTTTCATTTCTATCCAATATTTTTCCTCTTTTTGCAGCTATTTTAACTTCACTAGTCCATTGTTCTACGGCCATAGCTGCATATTTTTCTGATTTAAATATCATTATATAGGAAAGTCTAAAAGCAAGAATAAATATTACAAAATATAAAATTACTAAAGTTATTCCTAATCTTTTTTTAGTAGTTGCTTTATCTCTATATTGTCTTTTCAATATAAAAACCTCCTTTAGAATATTTTATAAAAAAATTATGGATGTACTTATTATTAATTAATAATAAGTACATCCATAATTACTATGTTAAATATTTAAATAAAATGATTAATATTAATATTTATTTAGATATATCTATCATATTTTCCTTAGTTGGTAATGTCATATTTAACTTAGTTTTAGCTGTTGCTTCAATGTTCCCTAACGCACTAGTTTTTAGCAATTCAACTTCTAAAGCTTCATTTTCACTAGTCATAACTTTAATTTCCTTATTTATATTAGCTAAATCTTTTTGCGTTTTGTAAACTTTCATATCACGAGTAATTGTAATAGTTCCAACCAAAGCTACTAATGCAACAATTTGTATTATATTTTTTCTAATTTTTTTTTCTCTTAATCTATACCTTTTTCTTTTTTCTAATTCTCTATTTTTCTTGACCTTTTTTTTACGTTTGGGATCAGAACCTTTTCTATTAGGGTCTAACACGGTGTTCCCATTATAATTATTATAATCTTTAAATTCCATTTTTATCCCTTCCCCATTTTGTAATATTTTTTCTTATTATAGCTTCTCTATTATCCTTAGTTTTGCACTTCTACTTCTTGGGTTAAATTCTAATTCTTCTTTTGATGGCTCAATAGGTTTTCTTGTTAATACCTTAACATCTGGCTTTTTATTGCATATACATATAGGAAATTCACTTGGACATGTACAAGGATTTTCTAAATTTCTAAAAGTATTTTTTACAATTCTATCTTCCAAAGAATGAAAGGTTATTATTGCCATTCTTCCACCAGTATTTAATTTATTTACACCATCTTTTATTGTTTGTTCTATTATTTCTAATTCTTTATTAACTTCTATTCTTATAGCTTGGAATGTTCTTTTAGCTGGATGAGGTCCTTCTCTTCTAGCTTTAGCTGGTATAGCAGCTTTTATTACATCTACTAACTCTAAAGTTGATTCTATACTTTTATTAGCTCTAGCTTTTACAATAAAATTAGCTATCCTTTTTGAAAACTTTTCCTCACCATACTCTTTAATTATTCTAAATAGCTCTTCTTCAGAATAATTATTAACAATATCATAAGCTGAAAAAGAATTTTCTCTATTCATTCTCATATCTAATGGTGCATCTTGCATATAGCTAAATCCTCTATCACCATTATCTAACTGATATGATGAAACTCCTAAATCCATTAAAATTCCATCTACTCCATCAATATTTAATTCATTCAATACATTATAAATGTTATAGAAATTACTATGAACAAGAGTTATGTTATTAAATTCTTTTAACCTTTCTCCTGCAGCCTTTAAGGCATCTTTATCTTGATCTATACCTATAAGTCGACCATTTTGAGATAAATTTTTTATAATTTCACTTGAATGACCTGCTCCTCCTAAAGTACAATCTACATAGATACCATTTTTTTTAATATTAAGTGCATCTATGCATTCATCTAATAAAACTGAAACGTGCTTAAATTCCATTTGTCTACTCCTTATATTGTTAAGTAACTCTTGGTTACTTAATGTATTTATATACCAATAAGTATTTTCATAGCACCTTTAGGAATTAACTTAAGCTATAAACTAATTTTAATATTACAACCCCATTAACATAAAATTATGTTAATCTAACCGTGTTATTTGCCTAATTAAAATCTCATTACCTAAACCCTAGTTTTTTCTGTATAAATTGTATTTTTTTTAATACATGGTAATATTTAAAAATCTATTAACTAAATATTATTAATAATATTATAAATATCAAACCTATATAATAAATAATTTACACACTTTACTATATTTTTGCAACTATATTTTA
>NZ_WHJC01000094.1 GCF_009295725.1 Clostridium tarantellae | reverse complement strand
GCTTAATAATATTTTCTTAACTATAGACAAGCATGTAACATTTTTATGCGAATATATTAATAATTATGAAAATTATTTAGAATGTAAAAATCTTTTTAATTTATACTTATATATAAAAATTATATCCATTTTTAATTTGAAAATTGATGTAAAAACAGTACTACACTTTATAAAAATCACAAAATCTAGCAAAAGTTCTTTAAGAGTAACAACAAAAGGAATAAAATATTTTAATTCTTTAAATTTAGATGATAAAATTTCTTCAATAGATGTTTTAAATTGTATATATATTAGATAAAAAAAGGTTGCATTAAATTATAATTAATTTAATGCAACCTTTTTTATATTAAAATATAATTCAACAAATTTTTCACTAAATTGAATATCACTATCATATTATATGATATAAAAACAAATCTTAAAACACCTCTTTTTTCATAAAAAATAAAACTTTATTAAATTCTTTAATTTAGGAGGATAAAAAAAATGTCATACCAAGAATATGATAATATACTATGGATTTGTCAAAATAAAATATATGAATTTTTAAATATTAAAAATGTAATTGGTATAGGATTAGGACATAAATATGTAAAATCTCAAAATACAAATGAAGTTTGTCTTAATGTATTTGTAGAAAAAAAAGAAGATTTAATTAATTTGAAAAAATCTGATATAATTCCAACTAAATATAAAGGAATAAAAACAGATGTATTTGAACTAGGAACAGTTACTAGTAGTGCTTTAAATACTAAAATTAGACCTGTACAATGTGGTTATAGTATAGGACCTACAAATTCAAATATAGCTGGTACAGCTGGATGTATAGTCCAAAGAGGTTCTGGAAATAACCTAAGTTATTTTCTTTTATCCAACAACCATATTTTAACAGATAGTCAAACTAAACCTTTAGGCACAAGAATAGTTCAACCAGCTATACCAGATGGTGGAACTATTCTTGATGCAGTTGCCACACTTTCTAGTTATATACCTCTACAATCAGGTACAAGACAAATAAATACTGTTGATTGTGCTATTGCAAGAATAATCAGCAACTCATTCATTTCTAATGAAATAGCTTGGCTAGGTTATCCTAAAGGAACTTCTAATGTTATTTTAGGGGAAAAAGTAAAAAAAATAGGTAGAAGTTCAGGAAGAACCACTTCTACAGTGCGAAGTATAAGCTCTTTTCTTTATATTAATCTTGGTGGTAGATATTACTTATTTCAAGATCAAATAATAATGGATAAATTTTCTCTTGAAGGTGATTCTGGTAGTTTAGTTTTAAACAATTCAAATAAAGCTATTGGTTTGCTTATGGCTACTTCTACTTATGCTTCTATAGCAAATAATATAAACAGCGTACTACGTGCTTTAAATGTAGAATTAACTACGTAAAATCTTTAATTTATATATATACTGCTTAATAAATTTAATTAATTTGAATTTCAAAGATTATTTCTTTATTATTTTATTTTTATAGAATACAAAAAGCTCTCTAAATATTTTTAAAAATTAGATGGCTTTATTACTGTAAAACTATGAAAGGAGTTTATTATATGATAAATAAAAAAAATCATATAATTTTATGCATTTGTAAAAATAACTATAAAAATTTTCTTTGTTTTAAAAATGTACTAGGTCTTGGATTAGGCATGAAATATACTAATTCAAAAAATACAAATCACTTATGTATTCAAGTATTAGTACAAAAAAAAGAATCTTTATGCAAATTAAAATATAATGATATAATACCTAAATCTTATATGAATATAGCTACAGATATAGTAGAAATTGGTAATGCAGAAGCTTATGCTCTTTCTTCTAAAATACGTCCTGTTCAATGTGGCTATAGCATATCACCAGTTAATAGATTTTATTCTGGTACTTGTGGATGTATTGTTGAAAGAGGATCTCAACAAAATATGGAATATTTTTTATTAAGTAATAATCATGTCCTTGCTGATTCTAATAGAATTGCTCTTGGAACTCAAATAGTTCAACCCTCTAGAATGGATGGTGGAAGAATAACTGATGTAATTGCAAATTTAACCAATTTTATTCCTATTAATTATGGTTTTCAAGGAAATTTAGTAGACTGTGCTATTGCTCGAATAAGGGATAATTCAATAATTTCTAATAAAATTGCTTGGGCTGGTTATCCAACAGGAATAAATAATGCTATAATTGGTGAACAAGTTGAAAAGATAGGGAGAACAACTGGCAGAACTTCTGGTTTAGTAAGAACTATAGGTACTACTCTTATAATAACTGTAGGTGGGCGTCCTGCTCTTTTTCAAAATCAAATTACTCTTGAACGTATGAGTCAACCTGGAGATTCTGGAAGTGTAGTTCTAAATAAAAATAATGAAGCTGTTGGTCTTCTTATGGGTGGATCTCCCTCTATATCAATAGCTAATGATTTTAGAACTGTTTTAAATTCCTTAAGAGTAAATTTAACCTATTAATTCTTATTTTTTATAATAGACTATTATATTAATATGTTTTATTAAAACAAAAAGTTAACACTAAAATTTATAACACTTCTTATAAATCATGAAATTATATTAAAATAAATTAAGTGGTAAAAGTTCAATTTCTCATTAAAACTTTTACCACTTTTTATTATATATTTATATATTTTTAGTTAAATACATTTTTTATGGAATTTATAAATTTATTTATAATACTTTTTTCACGCTTTGGTTCTTTACCAGTTCTAAATTTTTTAGAAAAAGGTCTAGCTTGCTCACCATTTGAATATCGTGCAATAATTTTAATTCCATATAATGTATTAGCCTTTAAATTTTTAATAGTATAACTATTTTCACTACTTGGAATAGTAGCAACATGTTTATTATCTATAAAAATTGCATACTCCATTAATCCTTCTTTGCTATTTGGAGCATCCCAAGATACAGTAATAGAATTAAAAGTGCTTTCTCCTTTTAAATTTTGTATTTTTTCTGGTTTAATTTCAATTGGAGTTTCTATAGTATTAGCAGTTATAGCTATTTTATCTGAAGTAATACCTTCAGAATTTTTACTTGCAACCTCTAAAATATACTCTGTACCTGAATTTAACCCATTAAAAGTATATTCCATGGTATCAATATCTACACTACCAACTTCTACACCATCTTTGAACAATACATAGCCTTCAACATTATTCATGTTTTCTGGCATATCCCAAGTAACAGTTATTAAGTCATTAGTAGCATTTTTAATTTGTAAATTAGTTGGTGCTGCTATGTCTACTTTCTGTTTAAATACGTTCAACTCAGCAGCTGATGCAAATCCTCCACCAGCTTCTACAGCTACTAGTCTTACATGAGTTGCTTCAATAGCATCAAAATTAACCTTTTTAAGCTCTGCATCTTTAACCCAGTTTCCTTCTGATACCTTTGTAAAATTCTCTCCATCATTACTTACTTCAAGTTTGTATTTAGTTATAACTCCATTACCTCCACTTTGTCTTGGCAGATAATGAAATCTATCTATTACATATTTTCCACCTAAATCTAAGGTAATACTTTGAGGTAATTTGTCTTCACCACTCCATTTAGTATGCCATATAGTTCCTTCATTTCCATCTATAGCAAGACTAGCTGGACCCTCACTACTTCCAGGCTGTTCACTATCAGCTATAGCTGTCATTTGCTTTTGAGGTATTGCTAATGGATCTACTTGATCTGTTGGTGGTTCTGGGAATGGATCATCTACTTCTCCATTAAATTCATTAATAGTTAAATCATCTATAACTAATGCTCCATTTCCTGATTTTTCTATACCTATATAATAATCATCATAGTTTCCTGTTTGGAAAGTATATTCAAAATGGCCTACTCCCATACCTTTTTCTTCATCTACTTCATATTTAGCTAATCTTACTTTCATTTTATTAGCCTCTTCTGTGCCATTAGCCTTATCTGATTTAATCACTACATCATACTTAGCTTTTAAATCATCTGGCTTAAAGAAATCATTATGTGGGAATTTATACTTAAAAGAAATTTTATATTTTGCATTTGGCTTTAATGATATTAATCCTGGTACAGTTCTAGCTACAAGTCCTGTTATACCCTCTTGAGTTTTAAATGACCAATCACCATTTATAGTATCATTAGTATACCCATTTATATTTCTTTCTGATAAGTGAGTTTGACAAGGTCCATCATATCCATATACAAATGGTCCAAAACCTTCATCCACACTTTCAAAGTTCTCATAATAGTAATTTTCTTGTTGTAAAATTCCTTCTTCTTCACTTTTATTGTGATTAACTACTCTTACATTATCAAATCTTACATAAGAATCAGCAGGACCCTCTCCCACTCTTAAATTTATAGTTATTTCATTTACATCTTGTGGTACTGTAAAATCTACTTTAACTCTTTGGAAATACGTATTATGCTTATCACTATTTACTGTATAATTTCTGCTATTTGTTGAAGTTATGAAATGTGAGAATGTTTCATTACCAGCTAAAATTTCTAATTTACCTTCTCTTTCAACTCCTCTAGTCATTTCAACCCAAACTGATGCTGAATAATCTTTTCCAGGTTCTACAGGTATTTTTTGAGTAACTCCACCAGCTTTTTCACCATCTACTCTTAAATAGGTTTGACCAGTATTATTAGTAAAAATATTTTCAGAAGATGTACCTAATTCCTTTTCAAAATTTACATTATTTGCTTCAACAGACTCTGGTAAAGGTGTCCACCATCCATATTCATCATTTTCATCTTCTTTAAAGTTATAACTATCAAAGCCCATATCTCCAACATTACTTGTTTCTGACCATATTGTCTTTCCCATAGTCTCATCTATTTTTTCTTTATAAACTACATATGGTGTTTTAGAATCTAATTCTAAAGTTATCTTTCCATCTATTACTGGGATTTCCGAAACTAGTTCTCTACCTTCTCCAGATGTTTTATAAAGGCTAACTGTAATAACTCCTTCTTCTTGCCATGATTTTGGTATTGTCCATTCTCTTGACTCTTTAAAATCATTCCAAGCATAAACCTTATCTGGTTTATTTATATCTTCATCACTATATGGTATAAATACTCTATTATTTTTAGATAACAACTTATCATTAGCATCTTCAGCTCTATCATTATTTCTATAAGTTGTACCAGAGTAAATTAAATTACCATCCTTAATAAGTTCAGTATCTCCACCTAATACCTTACCATTTTCATTTTTATTTAAATTTTCAACTCTACTTATTAAATCATTTTCAAATTTAACTTCATTTTCAGTCCATTTAATTATTGGAAAGTGTTGCATATACTTTGTTGGTAATGTCCAATTATAAAAAGTTTCTACTGAGTACTCAATATTTTTTTCTCTAGGACAATCTCCTTCCCATCCCATAAATCCTTTGTTTTTATTACCTTTTAATAAGATATCATTAGGGAATACATCTTTCATTTCATTTTCAACAAATCTTACAATTTCACTTCTAGTTCCTCTGTATTGCTCTCCCCAATCAACTCCATCTGATACATTTCCTGAATTATAAGTTAAATCTGCCCAGTGAGTCCAAATTGCATTTTGTCTCATTGGTCCACTCCACTCTGTAGCTACTAGCCAATCATTTTCTAATAAGAAATCTTGAAGCTGATTCATATTCCAAGGGTTAGTATTATATACATCTACATATACCCAATCTAATTCATTAGTAGCTTCTTTCATCTCTTTAAGTCTTGCTCTTAAGCCTGTTTCAGTATTATTTAAAACATCTTTTCTTTTATCTACATAATAGGATTGATCTAACCATCCCCACCCTTTTCTATAAGGTTGTTCTAAGAGTTCATCTAAGAAATATTTAGCCTCTGGATATATTTCCGTAGTATTTATATGGACACCTACTAAAGTATTATATTTTTCACCCACTACTTTAGCCATCTCATTAAATTCTTTTACTCCACCAGCTCTTTGGTTAAAGTTATTACCATAGTCTGGATGAGCACTATCATGTCCTTCTGATTGATACCCTTTTACTAGCATCATTTGTCCAAAACCATCTATATAATTTGAATACTTAGCTACTTGGTCTACTAATCTATTAAAAGGATACTGTGCTTGTGATGCAAAATTCATAGCTACATGAGATATATGATCCCTAACCACATCAGATCCTACTGGTCTAACTACATGCTCTCTATAAGCTATAGCACCATCTTGCCAGTCTACCTGGGAATCTTCATTTTTATCATCTGATATAACTATTCTACACCAGGGTAAATCTTCTGGCTGAAGCTCCTCTACTTCTCTATATGTCCAAACTCCATTCCAAAGACTTGCTTTTTTAACCTCTCCATCCATAACTGTTTGATAAGCTACTTGTTTAGAGTAATCCATAACATTGTTTTCTAAAGAAGCTACTAATTGTCCATTTTCTAAAAATGTCATTGTTTGATACACTGGTTGTGCATCTATAGCTTTATCCTTTAAACTATAAAAATAATCATCTGAGCTTAATATACCATGAACTCTTGCCGATACAATATCTGCCTCTTCCTCTGAATCATTTATTGTAACTAAATTGTGATTTGGTATCTCTATACTCTTAACCTTAAAATCACCTTTTTCTTTTATTTCTTCAAATTTAATTTTAACTGTATTTTCTATAACAGCTAAAGAAATTTTCATATCTACATTAATTTCAGGAAAATTAAAGCTATATACATATGCTTGAACTAAACCTTTTTCTTCACCTTCACTAATTTCCTCTATTTTTGTTTCTAAATTAACAGGCTTATATTCTTGTCCATTAATTTTAAATTTATCTAAAGATTTTTGTGTTCCCTTTATTATTTTATCTCCAATTTTATATTCAACCACATTAGGAAATTCTCTATCTACAACTACTGTTAACTCATCGGATTTTATTGTAGCAGTATTTTCAATTAATCTTTCTCCCTCATTTAAAATAACTTCTTCTTTTACTTTAGAAACTACAGCATTTTTTTCTCCTAGAACTTCACTAGTAGTTGCCAAAACCTTATGTGGTGAAACTAAAGATGCTCCATACATATAAGCCATTACAGCTGCTGAATACTTAACTGCATGTTTTTTAGCAAATTTATGTTTAGTCATATATATACCCCCTCAATTAACGTTTACATTTAAAGTTTAGACCCTTTACAAAATATAGTACATAGATTTTTTTTACTTTTTTATATAAATTTAATAAAATTAAAAGCAACAAATATTTAAAATCTATAACTAAATAAACTTTACTTAAATATTTGTCACTTTAATTTAAATTATATTATTTTAATGTTCTTCCATTAATGGCAACTGGTCTTGATTTTTGATCTTGTTTGTCTATAGCAACCACTTTAATATTATAAAGAGTATTACTTTTTAAACTTTCTAAAGTATAAGTTGTACTAGTACTAGGTACTCTTTCTACTTCTACTCCGTCTTTGTATATTACATACTCTTTAATTTCTCCACCTATAGATGGTTTTTTCCAAGAAATAGTTATACTATTATTAGTAGTTTCATTTGCTTTTAAGCTTTCAATCTTTCCAGGCTTAACAATAATTTCTGGTGTCTCTTCTACTTTATACACATTTACCTCTGCCGCTGATGCAAAATCACCTACACTATTTAAAACTTCTAATTTAACATATTTAGCTTCTACTTCTTCAAATGTTATAAACTTTTCTTCATTATTATTTTGTAAATTACCTGTACTTACCTCATTAAAGTTAACTCCATCATTACTAATTAACACCTTATATTCAGTAATATTTCCATTAGAACCACTTTGTCTTGGCACATATCTAAGTTTATTTATTTTATAAGTTTTATCTAATTCTAAAGTTAAATAATGTGGTTTTTCTGCTGGTGCTGAATATCTTGAATGCCATATAGTACTTTCATCTAAATCTGATGCATTAGATGCTGCTCCATTTTCTGATTGTGTTTCCTCTGAAGAAGCATTAACCTTAATGGATGATGGATTTATCATAGTTTTATCTATACCTTCTGGAATATAATCTGGCACTTCTCCTTCATATTCATCTACTGTAAAATTATCAATTATAAGAGTTCCTGATTTTCTTTCAAATCCTACAAAATAATCTTCAAAATCTCCTGTTTTAAATGCAATTTCAAACTTTCCAATCTCTCCTTCATAAGCTGGTAATGCTATATCCATTTTTTCTTCAGCTTTTCCACCAGCATCAGTTCTAACTACTAAATCATACTTAGCATTATCTTCTATAAACTTATAATCAAAGGTTACTTTATACTTCTTCTGAGGATCAAATTTTAATAATCCTGGTGATGTTTTCATTACTAAGCCACTTTCACTTTGTCTAGTTTTAAGAGAAAATTCACCATCTATAGTATCATTAGTATATCCTTCATGAGTCTCAGATAAATGAGTCATACATTCTCCACCAGTAGCTTGAGTAAATGGACCCCATCCCTCATCTACTGTTTCAAAATCCTCAAAATATAAATGTTCTTTTTCTTTCTCAATTTCTAACTCACTCTTTTTATGCTCAGTTATTCTAGCATTATCAAATCTAACATAACTATTTTCATCTTTTCCTTCACCAGCTTTTAAATTCATTGTAACTAAATTTTCTCCTTCTGGTAAATAAAAATCAACCTTTATTCTTTGAAATCTAGTTCCTCTCTTATCTGTGTTTATTATATTATTTTTATAAGTAGTTAAATCCAAATAATGAGAATACTTTTCTCCATTACCAAATACTATTTCTAACTCTGCTCTTTTTTCTGATTTGTCCGAAACTTCAGCCCAAACAGAAGCTGAATAATGTTTACCACCTTCTAATTTAATTTCTTGAGATACCCTACCATCATTTATTCCATCTATTTTTAAATAAGTTTGTCCTGCTGAACCACCTTTATCTTCTTCAAAATAAATATTATCTATCTTTCCATTAGATGAAGAAGGTGTCCACCAACCATAACTATCTTCTTCATTGTCTTTAAAACTATAGCTATTAAATCCATTATCTCTTACTAAGCTTGTTTCAGACCATTTAGTTTTATCTGTAGTATTTTCCACCTTATCTTTATAAACTACATATGGTGTTTTATCTTGTAAATTCAACTCTATTTTTCCTTCTACTACTGGTATAGTTTCTAATAAAGTTCTTCCTGTTCCGTCTGTTTTATAAAGATATACTTCTGAAGCATTTGCCCAAGTAGCTGGTACATTCCACTCTTTACTCTCCTTAAAATCATTCCAAGCATACACCTTATCTGGGTTATTTACATCCTCACCCCAAGGTACAAATACTCTATTATCTCTTGATTTTAAAGAGCCACTTTTATAAGTGTAACTTGAATATATTAAATTACCATCTTTATAAAGTTCATGATTACCTTCATAACCAACACCATCATTATCTGATTTTAAATTAGTAACCTTACTAACTAATTCATTCTCAAACTTAACCTCTTCATCTGACCAATTAGTAATAGCAAAATTTTGCATATATTTCGTTGGTAATTCCCAAGTATAAAATTGCTTCACAGTTTCATCTAAATTTTTTTCATTTTGCCATCCACTATAACCTGTGTGCTTAGCGCCCATTAAATGAATATCACTTGGAAACACATCTCTCATTTCATTTTCTACAAATCGTACAATTTCACTTCTCAATCCCCTAGAATATTCATTATTACCATGTTGAATATCTGCCCAGTGTGTCCAAATAGAATTTCTTTTAAATGGCCCACTGTACTCAGTAGCCACTGCAAATTTATTTTCTAACAAGAAATCCTCTACTTTATGCTCATTCCAAGGATTTGACCAATAAGTATCTACATATACCCAATCTATTCCTGGTGCATTTTCTTGCATTTCTCTAAGTCTTGCATTTAATCCTGTTTCACTATGGTTTAAAATATCCTTACGCTTATCTATTAAATATGCTTGATCTAACCATGCCCAACCTGGTGTCATTGGTTGTTGTAATAATTCATTAGAAAAATATTTAGCCTCTGGATATGCCTCTGTAGCATTAATATGAACTCCTATTTTAGTATTGTACTTATCTTCTACCGTTTCAGTCATAGAATTAAATCCTTTTAATCCACCAGCTCTTTCGTTGAAATTATTTCCATAGTCAGGATGTGCACTATCATGTCCTTCTGATTGATAACCTTTTAATAAAAGCATTTGACCAAAACCATCTATATAATTAGAATACTTAGCTACTTGATCTACTAATCTTTCAAAAGGGTATTGAGCCTGTGATGCAAAGTTCATAGCAATATGAGAAACCTTATCCCTAACCATATCATTATATTCTGGTTTTTCCATTACATCTCTATATGCTATAGCAACATCTTCCCAAGATATAATATTATCTTCATTTATATCATCTGCTATAATAACTCTTGAATATAGATCTCCATTAAAAACAGGAGTAACTTTTTTATCTTCAACTTCTCTATATATCCAAGTGCCATTCCATAATCCTATATTTTTCTTTCCTTCTTTTTCTGTAGTTTTATATTGAACTTGACCGCTGTAATCTATTACATTATTCTCTATACCTGCTGAAAGCTCTCCATTATTTATAAAAGTCATAGTTTGCTTAACAGGTGCATTGTCAATAGCTTTATCTTTAATATTATAATAATAATCTCCTGAAGAATTTCTACCCCAAACCTTTGCAGATGTTAATTCTCCTAAAGTTTCTTCACTATTTATACTAACTAAATCATGATCTTTAAATTCTATAGTTTTTAAGAAAAATTCTTCACCTTCAACTACATTTTCTAATCTTATATCCACATAATTATCTATTACCTCTATAGCAATATCAAATGTTAAAGGTACATATTCATTAAAATCTAATGTATATACTGCCTTACTTTCACTTTCTTTATTAAAAGTAACTTCTGGCTTCATTTCTTCTTTATTTATTTTTACAGACTCTTTAGAGATACTTGTACCATTTATATTTTTATCTCCCTTAGCATAATTAACTACATTAGGAAATTTATTATCTATAGTTACTTGTAAATTTTCAGAAGATATAAATTCCTTATCTTCTTCTAATATTTCTCTCTCTTTTATATCACCCGGTACTCCTGTAATAGCTTTATAACTTACATTATCAAAGTGTAATTCCTTATCTGTAGACCATAATCTAAAGCCAATTTTTCCTGCTTCCATAGGAAAATTTGAAACAATATCTAAAGATGTTTCAATTTCTAAATTATCATTTATATATACACTAATTTTATCTTTTACATATTTAATTTTAATTTTATACTCTTGTCCAGCTTGTAATGTAGGTCCTGATATAGGCTTCCAATCACTAGCACTTTGAAGTACCCAGTTTCCTCCATCATATCCTATCATGCCATAGTTATTATCATCTATAAATCTAAAAACAGCTGCAAATTGCCCTGATTTAGACATTTTAGCTGTAAACTCATATTCTCCATTTTTAATTAAAGGAGATTTTTCATCTACTACTCTTACTTCTTTATAAAGAGCATTAGCTATTTTTAATACACCATCCTCTACTAGCAATTTTGATGGCTCTCCCATAAAAACTCTATAATCATCAATATCACTGCTATTATCAAAAGTTCTAGTATAAATTTCTTCTTCATTAGTTTTATTTATAATTTTATTTATTAATTCGTTTTCATCTACTGATAATTGTTTCTTATTTGTATTTTTCTCTTCAATTTTTTTATTTGTTTCTAAAGTATTTTCTATAGCTTTAACAACCTGTGGTGAAATTAAACTAAAAGCATATAAAGATGTAACAATGGCTGCAGTATATTTAACTGCATTTTTTCTTATAAATTTATTTTTAGTCATAGTTTACCCCCTAATTTTATATTTTATTAACCTAAGAATAAACTTATATGAAAACATTTAACATAGTTTTTTTTTACCTTTACATGTATTTTTTAGTTTAAATCAAAAAGGGGCTGTCGCACTAAATAATTAGTGAACAGCTCCTTTTTTCTTTAAAAAAATAAATCCCAAACTCCACGAGTTTAGGATTTATGGTAAAATAT
>NZ_WHJC01000093.1 GCF_009295725.1 Clostridium tarantellae | reverse complement strand
GTCTATATATATATTAGTATTTGCAGGAGCAATAAACTTAATAACTCTATTATTTAAACTTTTTTATTCTTCATGTAAACATAATTAAAAATTTATAACATAAACTTTATTATTAAGTAAATTTAAAAACTAATTTTTAAAAAATAAAAAGGTTCCAAAAGGGAACCTTTTTATAATTATTCTTCTAAATTTTCTATTAAGCTAGCAATTTCTTCTGCTGCTAAAGCTTCATCATCACCATTAGCTATAACTTTAACTAATGAATCTTTAGAAACTCCTAAAGATAAAACTCCAATTAAGCTTTTAACATTAGCTTTTTTTCCATTAAACTCAAGACTTACATCTGATTTAAAAGCGGAAGCTTTTTTTACTAATAATGTTGCTGGTCTAGCATGTAAACCAGTTGAATTTTTTACTAAAACTTCTTTAGTTACCATATGTGCACACCTCTTTACTAAATTTGTTACAATAATATCTAACTATTTTATTATAAACATTTTCTTGTGAAAATTCAACAATTTATTAACTAATTATTACAAACTAATTCATTAACAAATTTTTTTATTCTCTCTAAACCTTTTTCTATATTTTCACTAGATGTTGCATAAGACAATCTTATGTAATTATCTTTTCCAAAAGCTATTCCTGGAATAACTACTACATTTTCTGTTTTTAAAAGTATTTCTGCAAATTCAAAAGAATTTTTTATATTAAATTTATTCATTAACTCTTTTATATTAACCATAACATAAAAAGCTCCACTAGGAGTTATATAAGAAATATTTTTTATTTCACTTAATTTTTCAAGCATTATATTTCTTCTTTTTGAAAATTCTTTTATCATAGAATCCAATTGTTCCTGTGAACCCTCTAAAGCTTCTACTGCTGCATATTGAGCTATTGTATTTACATTAGATGTTGTATGACTTTGTATACTTGACATTAGTTTACTTATTTTCTCATTTGAAGCAGTATATCCAATTCTCCAACCTGTCATAGCATAGGATTTAGAAAAACCATTTATAACTATTGTACGATTATATGCATCTTCATTAATACTTGCTATGCTAATATGTTTATTATTATCATATATTAATTTTTCATATATTTCATCTGATATTATATAAAGATTATTTTCTTTAGCAAACTTAGCAATTTTTTCTAATTCTTCTTTACTATATATACTTCCTGTAGGATTATTAGGAGAATTTATTAAAATTGCTTTACTTTTAACAGTTAAATTTTTAGCTAATTCATCAACTGTAACTTTAAAATCATTTACTTCACTAGTTTCAATAATAACTGATACTCCATCATTTAGTTTTATTAATTCAGGATAACTTACCCAATAAGGAGTTGGTATCATAACCTCATCTCCTGGATTTAATAAGGCTGTAAAAATATTTGCTAAACATTGTTTTGCCCCAGTAGAAATCACAATATTATTTATTTTATATTCTAAATTATTATCTTTCTTTAATTTTTTTATTATTGCATTTTTAAGTTCAACAATTCCTGATGCTGCAGTGTATTTAGTTTTCCCATCTTCCATTGCTTTTACAGCCGCATTTATTATATTTTGTGGTGTATTAAAATCTGGCTCTCCAACCCCAAAACTGATTACATCTACACCATTTTCTTTTAATTCTGCCGCTTTTGCTGTAAGTGCTAATGTTAAAGATTGTTCAACATTTAATGCTTTTTTTGATAAATTCATAAATATGCCCCCTTTAGTTTTTATATAAGGTATTTAAATTCCTCATTTTTTAATTATATCTTAACTCTAAAATCAATATATCACCTTTAAGTAATAAAGTAAATAAAAAGACTAATCTAAGATTAGTCTTTTTCATTTTAAATAATATTATCTTGGTTGAACAATCAGTTTTATAGCTGTTCTTTCTTCTCCATCTATTTCTATATCGGTAAAAGCTGGAACACACACTATATCTTTACCACTTGGTGCTACAAACCCTCTAGCTATAGCTATTGCTTTTACTGCTTGATTTATAGCTCCTGCTCCCACAGCTTGTATCTCTACAATATTTTTTTCTTTAATAATAGCCGCTAATGCTCCTGCTACTGAATTAGGATTTGATTTTGTTGAAACTTTTAATACTTCCATTATTCCATAACCTCCTATAATATTATACGCATACGTTTACAAGACAATATTATGCAAACTCTATAATAATATATTCTATAATATATTATAAATTCCTTCTATTTTAATTTAAAACATAAAAAAAATACATTTTGTGGAAACAAAATGTATTTATTATCTTTTTAATTACTTTGCATAGTCAACTGCACGGGTTTCTCTTATAACATTTATTTTAATTTGACCTGGATATTCTAGTTGTTCTTCTATATTCTTAACAATGTTTCTCGCCATCTCAATAGCCCCTGCATCATCGACTTGATCTGGTTTAACCATAATTCTAATCTCTCTTCCAGCTTGAATGGCATATGACTTTTCTACACCTTCATATGAAGTAGCTATTTCTTCTAATTTCTCTAATCTTTTAATGTAAGCTTCTAGAGTTTCTCTTCTTGCTCCTGGTCTAGCAGCTGATATAGCATCTGCAGCTTGAACTAAAACAGCTTCTAAAGATATCATTTCAACATCTCCATGATGAGCTGATATAGCATTTACAATCACTGGTGATTCATGGTATTTTTTAGCTAAATCACCACCAATTAATGCATGTGGACCTTCATATTCTTGATCTACGCCTTTTCCTATATCATGTAAAAGACCTGCTCTTCTTGCAAGATTAACATCTAATCCTAATTCAGATGCCATCAATCCTGCCAAATAAGAAACTTCTACAGAATGTTTTAATACATTCTGCCCATAACTAGTTCTATATTTTAATCTACCTAAAAGCTTAATTATTTCTGGATGAAGTCCATGCACACCTGTTTCAAAAGTTGCTTGTTCTCCTTCTTCTTTGATGTCATTTTCAACATCCTTAATAGCTCTTTCTACCATTTCTTCAATTCTAGCTGGATGAATTCTTCCATCTACAATTAATTTTTCTAATGCTATTCTAGCAACTTCTCTCCTAATTGGATCAAAACTTGAAAGAATAACAGCTTCCGGAGTATCATCTATAATTAAATCTACTCCTGTTAATGTTTCTAATGTTCTTATATTTCTTCCTTCTCTACCAATGATTCTACCCTTCATTTCATCATTTGGTAATGATACTACATGAACTGTTGACTCTGATACATGATCAGCAGCACATCTTTGAATTGCTGTAGTAACTATTTCTCTTGAACGTTTATCTGCTTCTTCTTTTGCTTTTGCTTCTAAATCTTTTATCATTATAGCAGTTTCATGTTTAATTTCTCTTTTAACCTGCTCTAATAAAATTGTTCTTGCATCTTCACTTGAAAGATTAGATATACTTTCAAGCTCACTTCTTTGTTGCTCATATAAACTTTGTACACTTGCTTCAAGTTGTTCAACTTCTGTCATTTTTTTATTTATACTGTCTTCTTTACGCTCTAATAACTCACTTTTTTTATCTAAAGATTCTTCTCTTTGAATTAATCTTCTTTCCAATCTTTGAATTTCATTTCTTCTATCTCTGGATTCTTTTTCAAAGTCAGTTCTTAACTTGTGCACCTCTTCTTTAGCTTCTAAAATTGATTCTTTCTTAATAGCTTCTGCTTCCTTTTTAGAAGTTTCAAGAGCATTCTCTGCATCTTTTTCTAAGCTATCAATTTTATTTTTAGAAGCTTTTTGAATCATATTATATTGAACTACTGCTAATATTGCTAATATTACAATCATGATTAGTATCTCTACTATCCATTTCATAATAAACACCTCCTTGCATTATTTATCTTTATAAAAATTAAGCACAGAAAGGTGTCATAATTATTCTCACTGTAATTTTCCTGAATATGATAAACCAGTATTTGTTATTATTGTATAGTATATTTATTCTTATGTCAAGTTATCTACTTAGTTATGTTTTACTTTCTTTTAAAGTTTTATACTTAGTTAATTTTAAATTTATTTAATTAAAATCAATCAAATTTTAATTAAATAAAAAGCACTATTTTAAAGTAGTGCTTTTTCATACATTATTTTTCCTTTTTTTTACCTTCTGTTTCTATTTTACTTAACGGTAAATTATATTTCTTTCTAATTTTATTTTCTATTTCTAAAGCAATTTCACTATTATCCTTTAAATATTGTTTAGCATTTTCTCTACCTTGACCTAAACGAATATCTCCATATGAGAACCATGCTCCACTTTTCTGAATAATCTCTTCCTTTACTCCTACATCTACTATATTGCCAGTTTTTGAAATACCTTCATTATACATAATATCAAATTCTGCTTGTTTAAATGGAGGAGCGACTTTATTTTTCATTATTTTAACTCTTGTTCTATTTCCAGTTATACTATCACTTTGTTTTATAGAATCTATTCTTCTAACATCCATTCTAACTGAAGCATAAAATTTTAAAGCTCTTCCTCCTGGGGTTGTTTCAGGATTTCCAAACATAACGCCAACTTTTTCTCTTAGCTGATTTATAAAAATAGTTACACACTTTGATTTATTTATTGTTCCAGCTAATTTTCTTAAGGCCTGAGACATAAGTCTAGCTTGTAATCCAACATGGGCATCTCCCATTTCACCCTCTATTTCAGCTCTTGGAACTAATGCCGCTACTGAATCTACTACTAATACATCTATAGCACCTGAACGAACTAATGCTTCCGCTATTTCTAACCCTTGTTCTCCTGTATCTGGTTGAGAAACTACTAAATTATCTATATCAACACCTAATCTAGTAGCATATGCTGGATCTAAAGCATGTTCTGCGTCAATATAAGCAGCTGCTCCTCCTACTTTTTGTGCTTCTGCTACTATATGTAAAGCTACAGTTGTTTTTCCTGAACTTTCTGGTCCATATACTTCTATTATTCTACCTCTAGGAACACCACCAATTCCTAATGCTATATCTAAATCTAAACATCCTGTGGAAACAGCTTCAATATTTGCAGCCGTATTTTCTCCTAATTTCATAATAGCACCTTTTCCAAATTGCTTTTCAATTTGGCTCATGGCCATTTCAATTGCTTTTAATTTATCTGAATCAATATTTGCCATAATAACTCCTCCTCACTCTCCGAACATTTGTTCTAAGATAATTATATTCTATAATATTAAAAATGTCAATAATAAATGTAAAGCTGTATAAAAAATTTATAGACTTTACATTTTAATTATTGACTCTTTTTATAATATTAAATCTTACTTATTTATGCTTACAGCATTTTTATTTTTAATAAAATAATCTACACCTGATATCATTGTTATTATAACAGCTATGTATAAAAGTACTGTTGGAACATAAGTAAATAATATTTTTAAAATATCATTATTATTAACAAACATATTAAACATTGATATATTTATTATATTAACCTTTAATAGTAAAGCTATTATAGCAACCATTTGCATCACTGTTTTTATTTTTCCCCACCAACTAGCAGCAATAACTATTCCATCAGCAGCTGCTAAAGTTCTAAGTCCTGATACAGCAAATTCTCTTGCTATTATTACTGTAGCAGCCCATCCTGGTACTAATTGAAATTCCACTAATGATATTAAAGCAGCAGTAACTAAAAGCTTATCTGCTAAAGGATCCATGAATTTTCCAAAATTAGTTATTTGATTTCTTGATCTAGCAATATATCCATCTAACTTATCAGTAAGAGAAGCTATTATGAATATAGTTGTAGCTATTGAAATCCCATATGGTATATCTCTTACCGATACAAATATTAAGAATATCGGAACTAAAAATATTCTTATTAACGTTAATTTATTTGCAAGATTCATCACATACAACTCCTATTAAATCGTATTCTAAAGCTTTTTCTATTTTAACTTTATATATACTATCTTTATTTAAACCCTCACCTTTTATATATATACATCCATCTATATCTGGAGCCATTTCATAGCTTCTTCCTATATAATATTGTCCATTAAATTTTTCTATAAGAACATCATATATTTTATCTTTTTTATTAGCATTAATCTTTGCTGAAACATCTTTTTGAATTAGCATTAATTCTTCTTCTCTTTTTACTTTAATTTTTTCATCAATTTGATTTTTCATTAAAGCTGCAGCTGTTCCTTCCTCCTGCGAATAAGTAAATACTCCTACTTTATCTAGTTTTGTACTTCTTAAAAAATCTTTTAATTCATTAAAGTTTTCTTCATTTTCTCCTGGGAATCCAACAATTAAAGAAGTTCTTAGTACTATATTAGGAATTTTATTTCTTAACATTTTTATCTTATTCAATATTTCTTCCTTAGTTGTCTTTCTTCCCATTCTTTTTAGTATCTCTGTACTAATATGCTGAATTGGCAAATCTAGATATTTACACACTTTATCATTAGAAGCTATTTCATCTATTAACTCATCATATATAGCTTCTGGATAACAGTACATTAGTCTTATCATCTCAATCCCTTTAATTTTAGATAATTCCTTCAATATTAAATGCAGCTTTTTTTCACCATAAATATCAATACCATAATTAGTAGTATCTTGAGCAATTAATATTACTTCTTTTATACCATTCTTAGCTAAATCCTTAGCTTCTTTTAATATTGCATCTAAATTTCTACTTCTAAATTTTCCTCTTATTTTAGGTATAATGCAATATGTACAGAAATTATCACAACCTTCTGCTATTCTTAAATAAGCTGTAGCCTTATCTGTAGTAATTAATCTTATTCCTTCATTTATAGTAATATCACTATAATTTAATATACTTACCTTTTCATTTTTATTTATAAACTTCTCTATTGCATTGTTTATAGTGGCATAGTCATTTACACCTAACATAATATCAATCTCAGGAATTAATTCTCTTAATTCATCTCCGTATCTTTGAATCAAACATCCTGTTGCTATTAACAACTTGCATTTATGAGTATTTTTGTACTCTGCCATTTCTAAAATAGTATCTATAGATTCTTGTTTAGCTTTTTCAATAAACCCACAAGTATTAACTATTAAAATATCTGCCTCCTTTGCATTATTAGTTAAATCATATTTTGCTTTAACATTACCTAGCATTATTTCCGTATCAACTCTATTTTTATCGCAGCCTAAGCTAACAACTCCTACTTTATATTTAGTCAAATTTATTCCTCCTATGTGCGAAATTATATACTACTAATTTTAAAGCTGTTTTGCAATTTAAACAAGAGTTTTTTATTCCGCATTCTCTAATTCTTCCTTTGAAATCAATATTTGTCTTGGCTTACTTCCATCTCTTCCAGATATTATTCCCTTTTCTTCTAACTGCTCCATTATTCTTGCAGCTCTATTAAAACCTATTCTTAATCTTCTTTGAAGATATGATGTAGACGCTTGACCACTTTCAACAACAATGTTAATAGCTTCATCTAAAAGCTCATCATTACTGTCAATAGATTTTAAATTTCCACTTTCTATTGAATTTATATGATTTAAGATCTGCTCTTCATATCTATCACTTTGTTGTGAATTTTTTACAAAAGATACAATCTGTTCTACTTCTTCTTCTGAAATAAATGCTCCTTGTATTCTTAATGGCTTAGATTCACCAACAGGATAAAATAACATATCTCCTCTTCCTAATAACTTTTCTGCACCTGCTGAATCTAGTATTGTCCTTGAGTCTATTTGACTTGATACAGCAAAAGATATTCTTGAAGGTATATTAGCTTTAATTACACCTGTAATAACATCTACTGATGGTCTTTGTGTAGCTATAACTAAGTGCATACCTGCAGCTCTAGCCATTTGAGCTAACCTACAAATATAATCTTCTACATCATGTGGACACACCATCATTAAATCTGCTAATTCATCTACAATCATAACTACATAAGGTAATTTTTCTTCAATAATTCCTTTATCAGCCATAGAATTATAAGAATCTACATTTCTAACTCCATTATCAGCAAAAAGTTTATACCTTCTAGTCATTTCATTAACAGCCCAATTTAATGCAGCTGCAGCTTTTTTAGGATCAGTTACTACTGGAGTTAATAAATGAGGAATACCATTGTATACACTTAGTTCAACCACTTTAGGATCTATCATTAATAATTTAACATCTTCTGGTGAATATTTATATAAAATACTTATTATCAATGTATTTATACATACACTTTTTCCTGATCCTGTTGCCCCAGCTATTAATACATGTGGCATTTTGCTTAAATCAGTGACTATACATTTCCCTGTTATATCCTTTCCTAATGCACATGCTACTTTAAAATTGTTCTCTTCAAATTCTTTAGATTCTAAAATTTCTCTAAAAAATACAGGATTTTGCTCTTTATTTGGAACTTCTATGCCTATTGCTGACTTTCCTGGTATTGGTGCCTCTATTCTTACCCCACTAGCAGCTAATCCTAAAGCTATATCATCTGCTAAATTAACAATTTTACTTACTTTAACACCAGCTTTAGGTTGTAATTCAAATCTAGTAACAGAAGGTCCTTTAGTTACTTGTAATATTTTAGCTTCAACTCCAAAACTAGCTAAAGTTTCCTCAAGCTTATTAGCATTAGATAATAATTCTTTTTTATCATCTTTATTTAATTTTAAATGAGTATTTATATTTAATAAATCTGCATTTGGTTTTATATACTCTATAGGCACATTTGAAGCTGTGCTAATTGTTTGGCTTATTTCTTTATTAACTGTTTCTTTCATTTCACTATCTAAACTTTTTTGTTCAGCTTTTCTTGATTCTCTTGGAATTATTATTGTCTTCTCTAAATTTCTATTATCTTCATCTTTTTTATTTTTTTCTACAGCTATTTCTGTATCTATATTAGTTAAAGAAGAATCCTTCATAAAATCAAAAATTTTTATTTTATTATCTAAGTTGCTTATAAATTCATCCTCTTCATTTAAATTTTTATCAATATCTATATAAGAATTATCTTCTTCATAATTTTTATTGTCTTTATTTGTAAATTTATTACTATCATCTTTAAATCTAGCTAAAATAAGAGGTAAATTTTTTAAATTATAATTAAACATTAACGTTGAAGATATTATATATAATGTAATTAAAATTAAATATAACCCTAATTTTCCTATTAATTTATATATGGGTAAAACTATAAAAAAGCCAATAATTCCTCCATGAAGATAACTACCAGAAGATAATATATCTTTTAATGTTTCTAAATATTTTCCATCTACATAAAAAGCATCAATAGCTAACATTTGAATAAATAATATTGTTGTTATTAAAAATAGAGTTACTCCACTCCATATTTTAGATAAAGTAAACTCTTTTTTTATTACATAAATTCTTATAATAGCATAAATAACGTAAAAAGGTACTATAAATGCTCCTACACCCATAAGATTTACTAATATTTCTTTAGATAATATACTTAAATATCCAGCCTTATCAGTGTATAAACTAAATATTAATATAAGCATAATACAGCCAACTAATAAACCATATATTTCTGAGTTTAATTTTAACTGTTTTGATTTTTTCTTCTTTTTCTTTTTAACCATTGTTATCACCCCTCATCTTAACATTTTCAAATTAAATAAGCATCAAAAATATATTTTAAATTTATTACTACAAAAAATAATTATACATTAGATTACATATTTATATAAGATTAATTTTTTATTTTTTTTTACTAATATCTACTAAGTTTTATTTTAACATATTTAAAAATTATTCTTCAAATATAAAACTAAAAAAATTAAATCATAGGTATATACCTATGATTTAATTTTTTTACTTTCTATAAGTTCTTTTAATTTTTTTAATGCTTCTTTTACTCCACCAACTTCATTTATTAATCCACATTTTACTGCATCTTTACCAATTAATATGGTTCCCATATCATTTAATAGGTCATTTGTTTCCATCATTAAATTTTTTAAAATTTCTAATTTAATATTTGAAGTTCTTATTATAAAATCATTTATTCTATCTTGCATTTTTTCAAAATATTTAAATGTTTGTGGAACTCCAATAACTAGTCCATTCATCCTTATAGGATGTATTATCATTGTAGCCGATGGAGATATAAATGAAAAATCTGATGCTGTTGCTAAAGGAACTCCTATAGAATGACCTCCACCTATTACTAAAGAGACAGTAGGTTTACTTAAACTTCTTATCATTTCTGAAATAGCTAACCCTGCTTCAACATCTCCACCTACAGTATTTAATAAAAATAATATTCCTTTTATATTTTCATTTTGCTCTAACTCAACTAATTGAGGAATCATATGTTCATATTTTGTTGTTTTAGTTTGTGGAGGTTGAGCATTGTGCCCTTCAATTTGGCCAATGATTGTAATAACTTGAATATCATCTCTTTTTTTATGTTTTTCTGGCAAGGAAGTTCCTAATTCTTTTATTTCATCTATTTTTTTATTTCCATTATTTTCATGCTCTTCATTCATAATACACGCCTCCTATATAAGATAGTGTTTACAAATTGAGCTGTTTTATTCTAAGTTTCCATAAATGCTCTATGAAGTAACTGTATAGCTAACTGAACTTTTGAACTTTCAACTAAACACCATATAGTCATATGTGAATCTGCTGTTTGCAGAACTTCAATATTTTCTTTATCTAAAGCTGATACTATTCTAGCCATAATTCCAGGAATACCTTTTATTCTTGAACCTACTATAGCTATAGTACTTAATTCCTCTATTAATTTATATTTTAATTTATTAGTTTCCATAATTTCTTCAAAGACATTTTTTACATCTTTATGAATAGTGAATACTTTTTCTTTTGGAAATATATTTATTAAATCTAAACTTATATTCCTCTTTGCTAATATTTCTAAAATATTTTTATATGCTATATTATTTTTATTATCCTCTTGCTTAATATAAACTTGTATTCTTCCAGGTTGATGAGTTATTCCCGTAATAAATTTATTATTATTTAAATCACCTAAGTTATCTATTAATGTTCCAATACAAGAAGACATAGTATTTTTTATAATAAGAGGTATTCCGCCTCTCATTGCAATCTCAACTGCTCTTGGATGTATAACTTTCGCTCCATGATCAGCTAATTGAAAAACTTCATTATAACTTATTTTGTTTATTAATTCAGCTTCGTCAACAATTCTTGGATCTGCTGTCATTATTCCATCTACATCAGTATATATTTGAATTTCTTCTGCTTTTAATGCTACACCTAATATAGCAGCTGTAGTATCACTTCCCCCTCTTCCTAAAGTAGTGAAAAATCCTTCTCTATCAACACCTTGAAATCCAGCTACAACTGGAATTTTACCCTGAGATAATATTTGTAACAATTTCTTTGAGTTTACATCTATTAACTTAGCTGAAGAATAATTATCATCTGTTAATATCCCAGCTTGACCTCCTGTCATTGGTATTGCTTCTATATTATTATTGTATAATTCATTACTTATAACTACAGTACTTATCATTTCACCACAACACATTAATAAATCTGTTGCTAATATATTATGTGTTTTAAAGCTATCTTCTACTAGTGATAATAATGTATCAGTAGCATAAGGTTCTCCTTTTCTTCCCATAGCCGATACAACTACCACTGGAAAATATCCTTGTGTAATAGCTTCTTTTACTTTTGAAACTACCATTTCTCTTCTTTTTTTAGTAGATACTGATGTACCTCCAAATTTTTGTATTATGATTTTCAAGATTTCACACTCCTATAACTTTGTTTTTCTTATATTTTGTTCCTCAACATCTAATATTATAGTTTTAGCTCCTATTCTTTTAACATTTTCCCATTCTATTTCTAAATACTCATCAGAACTAAATAAACTAAATTTAGAACTTCCTAAGTTTACTATTAAATATTTTAAAACACCATTCTCATCTACTATAATATCATTATTTGATAATGAACTATATTTTTCTCCATCATTTATATTTATAATTTCATATTTCTCTATATCACTTAAATATTTTATACTATTTCCCATAAAAATAAAAACTACCTCCATATTACCATATTAATT
>NZ_WHJC01000092.1 GCF_009295725.1 Clostridium tarantellae | reverse complement strand
CTTATTTGAGTGCGTCTATTTTTAGATATATTTTAACTATAGTTGAAATATATAAAATTATTTTAAAAAATATAGAAAAGGAGCTATCGCTAGCGGATTTTTTTATCCGCTAATGCGACAGCCCCTTATTATTTAAATCTTCTTTACATTTATTAAATATGTTAATAAATCCTTCTTCCTCATTTAAAATCTCATCTTCACTAAATAATTCTTCAATTGAACATTCCATAACTTCACCCTAATTCTCTTTATTTTTATTTCTTTCTTTTATAGAATCTTCTAAATCTCTATTATTAAACACCATTCTTATTTCAATTCTTCTATCATTCTTAGTTGCTTCAACGTCATACTCATCTTTTCCACGATCTCTTTCTTCCTTAGTTTTATAATTTTCAAACTCTGACATACCAGAAGCCTTAAATTTATCTCCATAAAGATTCTCTAACTCACTATTTTCTGGCATAATATTATTTAAAAAACTTACAGCTCTTTCACTTGATAAAGTTCTTCCGTATATAGTACTCCCTGCAAAATCAGTATGTCCTATAATTTCTATATATGAAATTTCATCTTTAATACTTTTATCTGATAAAAGATTTAAAAATATTCCATTTAGCATATTAGCAGTTTTTTTCCCATCTTCCTTTAAATTAGAACTATCACTATCAAAAAAACTTTCAGTCATTATTTCAATTTTTCCTTCATCTCTATTAAATCTCATAATATTACTATCCACATTATTTTTATCTAAATTTTCTTGTATTTTATTATATAAGTTTTCTCTTTTTTCAGCTATATTATCTACAAATATATTAGATATTCCTAAAGATGTAATCATTATAAAGAAAAATACTAAAGTTATTGTGGACATAATATCAACAAAAGATGGCCAATAGCTAGGAGCTTCATTTATAGTTCTATATCTTCTACTTCTTACTTTCATAAAACTTCACTCCTTTTAAAGTGTTTCTTTAGTTACAGCTATCCATTCATTTGTAGCTTTAATTAATTGACCAATATTTGATGTATTGTTACCCATTTCTTGTGCTGCAATAGAAAGTTCTCTTATAGATACATCTAATTTATTAACTATACTATTACTAAGAGAACCCATTTCCTCTTTTAAACTTACAGATATTGATCTACTAATATCATCCTGTAATAATTTTAAATTATCCATAAATTGATTTAATCCACTTTCAAATGTTACATATCCTGTATTTAACTTTTCTATTTGATTTATAAACTCATTACTATTTTTATCTTGTGAAACTTTAACAACTTCCATTATTTCAGTAAAGTTTGTATAACTTCTTTGTAAAAGTTCCTCTTGTATTTTTAATGAATTTGTTACCTTTTCTAACTCTTGCTTGTTAACATCAATTCCACTATATAATAAGTTTAAACTATTATTTAAAGAATCTACTTTGTCAGTAAATTTATTTACACTACTTTGAGTTGCTTTCATTAAATCATCACTTAAAGTGGTAAATTCATATACGGATGCTTTAAACTTATCTACTGGATCTTTAAAGTTTTCAACTGATTGGTTTAAACTTGAAGTTAACCTATCTAAATCTTTTGTATAGTTAGTAAGCTCTTTAACTGTTCCTGTTAAATCAATTGTATTTTTATTTATTCCATTCACCAGTTCTTTAACTCCATCTTGGAATAAACATCTCATATCTTTTGCTAAAGCCATCATAGATATTCTTACTATTTCATTAAAATCTTTTAATTCTGTTTTTAAATATATACCAAATATTACATTATCTAAATAATCTTCAAAACAATCATAAAAGTTTTCTTTAGAACTTTTCATTTTTAAATTTACTGCATTTAAAACCATAGATGCCAAAATTCCAGCTATACTTGTCCAAAATGCACTAGACATATTAACTAAAGGTCCATTCATAGCCTGTGAAAATTGATCCATACTTTGAGTTCCTTCTGCTAATACTCCTGTAGTATTCATTATAGCTATTGTTAATCCTAAAAATGTTCCTATAAGACCTAACGCTATACAAAACGAAGGTAATATATTAGCAATAGCTTCATTAGTCAATGTTTTTTTATCAGTATTTTTTTGTATTATAACTTCTGTATTTACATTTGTAGTTCCTAATTGAGCACTATTCTTAAATTCTTCTTCCATTCTTTTTAATTCATTAATTTTAAGTTCTCTTTCTCCTAATTTTTCATCTTTATCATTTTGATTTTTTTTAGTTAATTTTTCTTCACTATCATTAAAACATTTTAAAAGATAATTATATTTTTTTCCAACATTATTGCTTAATATGCAACCTGTAATAAATAATAAACCTATTAAAATTATTATAAAAATTCCTAATCCACTTTGATTTAAAAACGATTGGATAATATCCATTTAAAAACTCTCCTTTATATTTAATTTATTAAATTACATCTAATACAATTTTCTTTGGATTCTTTATAACATTTACCACAATTATTGCAAAAACCTCCAGAATTAGAATAAAAATCACCATAACATGAACTTAAAGAATTACTTTTAAGTTCATAATCCATGTGATATTTAAGTATATCTTCCTTAGAATTTTTATGCTGAAGTAAGTTTATATTATATTCTTCTACTACATCAATTTTTCTACTATTTAATACTTTTATAATACTCTCCCCACAATTTTTACACTTGTGAATAGCTATACCCATTCCACAGTGTCTACATATAAACATTTCTTCATTTTCTTTTACCAATTTATCATTTTTACAAAAAGTGCAGTAATTTAACATTCCTAAAGTTATTAATTTTTCTCTTAAAAGTTTTTTAAACTTATTTTCAGCATATTTAGAATCAGAAATTGATAATAACATCATTCCTTTTCTCAAATTTCCATACCTATCATAATCTTCATTGCTTATAAAATTATTTCCTAAAGAAGTTAATTTAAAGATAGCTTTTTTACATTCTTCATTTTTAAACTTTAAATCATCTATAGAAGTAAACGAAACTATAAAAGAACTACTTTTATCATCACTATATTTATTATAAAGAAACTCTAATTTATTATCATACTCCTCTTCTATATTTAAAGAAAAATCTGTATAAAATTTTATAGTTTCAAAATTATCCTTACAACTTAAACTCAATTCTATTGGTGCAGTATTTTGCACTTCATTATATAAATTAAATTTAATTTTAAAGCTAACAGTTTCTATTAAGTTTGTCCCTATTATTTCTATTTTATTTATATTTTCTAATATATTATTTTTATCTAATCCTTTTACTTCTCTAACTATAAATCCTAATAGTTCTAAAGAATCACATAATACGCTATTTATATATAAAACATAATTTACAAAACTATTTAATGGTATCTCTATCTTATCTCCTATGTCATCATCTAAGTTTAATAATATATTTTTATATAATTTAAATATTATCAAATACCTCTTATCATATAAAATCTTTTGATTTATTGATAACTTCAAACTCTTTTTAAGCTTTATATTATCATATTTAGCATAAGTTAATTTAAGAGAAGTATAAATTGATTTTAAATTATTAAACCACTCTAAAGATTTTTTATATTGCTTCAATAATAATTTTTTTTCTTCATTTAAATATTCTTTATCATATTCTACTAAAGCTTCTGTTGAAATTCTGCCTTCTAAAATAGAAATTTTTTGCTTTAACATTCTCACTTCATTTTTTAGCCTATTAACATCTCTATCACAACACTTAATTGTTTTATACAGTATAAATTTAATAACTCTATTTTCATAGATATCTCTATTTTCCTCATAAGTTGAAGTTAAAATTTTTAATGGCTTTGGCATTAAAGTACTTTCTTTATACCAATGCTCTGGATGCATAGTAAAATATCTTGCAGAATTAGCATTTAATTTTTTTACTCTACTAGAATCCTTAATTTCTTCCTTTAAAACAAGCTCAACTTTAGGATTAGTTATAATATCATTAGCTAATGATATTATAGTTTTATAACATTCATATCTTTCCTTTAAAGCTCCATAATCCTGTTCACCATCAAAGGAAAATTTTTTAAATAATAATTCTGAAAAATTCTTAGTAAAATTATTTCTCAAAAGTTCTTTTGAAATATTAGCAATTTCATTTAATTCTTCTATTTCCTTTTTATCAAATATTCTACTTTCTTCATTAACTTTTATTCTTACTTTTTTAGAATATCCTTTTAAAAATCTATCTTTAAATTTAAATATAATATCTAAACTTTTCTTATGGCTACTCTTTAATTTATGAAAAACTAATTCTGTACAATCTTTACCACATTTAATAACTTCATTATCAAAATTTATTTCTTTAATAAAATCATTAGATATTATTTTGAATATAGTATCATTTAAATCATAAATTAGCTCTTTATCAAATTCTTTAAAGTCTTCCTTTGAAGAACTTAAATTTTTATATAATAAGAGCATTATCCTTCAATCTCCTTAATTATATTATTTATCTCTTTTATTATGTTAAGTTCATCTGCTTGTTCTTCTGAGTATTTAAAATCTTCCATAAAAGCTAATTTAATATGTTGTTCAAGATCTTTTACTAATTCTATTTGTTCTTCTGAATATATAAATTTTAATTTAGGAATAAACTTAGATACTAATTGTAAATCTAAAGCTTCCTCTTCTTTTCCTTTAGAATTTACATATAAATTTATAAATTCACTTACTTGCTTTATTGATCTATATCCAATAACTTTATTAAACTTATCTTTCATAAAAGAATTTACACTATCTAATATTTTCAAGCTCTTTAAATCAAGATTACCATCAATATAAGCTTCTACAAAGGTATTATATTTAGTATAAATCTCATTATTATCTAAACTATTTTTAGCTAAATCTAAATTACCAACGCTTATAGTACTTGGCAACTCTCCAAAACTAATAACTTGTGCTCTATCAAAGATTTTATCACTAATAGGTGAAACAGAATCATCCTCATTTATAGTTCCTATGAAAAATACATTGTCTGGAATATTAATATTATTATCAACTATATATTTGCTTACTTCTTCATCATATATTCCTACTCCCTCAAAAAGTTCTATAACTCTCTTATCTTCTGACATCCATATCTTTGAGTTAAATTCACTAAAGTAATACTCAACCCTTGATAAATTCATTTCATCTAAAACTACAAAGAAAATTCTTTCTTTATTTATATTAGCTCTTATAAGAGTTCTAGTTAGTTCTGTAGGAATAAATCTATTAGTAAAGTAATTATAAAATCCCATTATATCCTGTTTTGTTCTCCAGTTAGGCTGTACTGGAATAGTTACACACTCTGCTCTTAAATATGTTGATATTAATTCTGGCAATGAACTTTTACCAGTTCCTGAATAACCTTTTAAAATAGTTAATTTTGAACTTTTTATAGATGATAAAAATGTTCTTACTAAATTCTCTTTATACTTAAATCCTGCCTCTTTGCAAAATTGTATAAAACCATTAATAAACTTTTCATCTCCCACATATTTTTTAGGAATTTGTTTTTCATCTAATTTTCTTTGATTATCTATTATTTCTCTAAATATAGCACCTGTGGAATCTTTTCCTGTATCTTTAGAACTCTCTATTCTCTTTAAATATTCTATTTGTGATAATGCTCTATTTAACCTTCCCCTTAATATTTCATTTGTATTTTTTAAAACATTATTTTCATCTTCTAAATAATTTAATTCATTTATTTTATTTTCACGATCAATAATTTTTTTATTTAAATCACTATTTTTACTTTTTGTGCTTATTAGTTCATTATTTAGTTCTTCTAGTGATATATTTTTTTGTAATTCTTCATTTCTTTCAAATAACAAAATCTTATTTTTTAATTCTAAAATTTCACATGATAATCTTTCAATTATTTCTTCTTTATTTTTTAATTCATTTTCTTTTAATTCATTTTCTAATTTTACTTGATATAAGCTTCTTATTTCATCACTTAACTCTTTAATTCTACTGTTTGAACTTTCTACTATTTCATTTGCTTTTTTTTCTGCTTCAATTTCACAATTATAAAGTTTCTTTTTAAATTCTTTTCTTTTTTCCTCTATTTCTTCTTGACGTTCATCTAATTCTTCTTCAATTTTATCTAAATTCTTTTCTCTTATTTTTAAAACTTTTTCTTTTTTAATAATTTTTTCTTCATTTCTTTTAATTTCTTTTTCTTTTTCTTCTAATTCTATTATTATATTATCAACTTCATTTTGAGTTTTAAAAAATTTCTCTTCCTTTTCATTTAATATATTTTCTTTTTCATTAATATCTTCTTCTTTCTTTACTAACAAACTTTCTTTTTCAATAATAATCTCTTCTCTTTTAATTAATTTATTTTTTTCTTCAATTAACTTTTCTTTTTCATCTTTTAAAGCTTTTTGTACTTCTAATGCATATAATTCAGCATTACTATCATTATTTAAATCAATACTCATATTATTCCTCCATTAATATTTCACTTAATTTTTCTACAAAATAAAATAATTCTTCTAGCAATACATTATATTCTTGAAGCTGTCTTTCTTTATGTTTTATTTCCATATCATATCTTAAATCATAATATCTTCCATCCTCAACATTATGAGTTGTATTATTTCTATAAAGCCATAAATCGTTTAAAAAATTTATTAACCTTTCATCTTCTGTAAATAATTTATATACCTTCTTACTATAATCATTTTCACAAAAAAATGGGGCTAAATAAATTATATATAAATAATCTCCTATTGAACCTACAAAAATTGAATTTTGAAGTTTAGATCCTTTTCTAATAATTTTGGTCTTTTTATTAACTATAGTATTAAATATAAGATATTCAGTTAAAACATTGCAAATTTCTTCATCTTTAATTATATAATCTTTTAATATTATTTCTTTTCCTTCTCTACTAGAAATTCCAAGCTTATCAATACAATCCTTAAGCAAGCCTTTAGCAATTTTATCATAAGCTATTATAGGAGTTTGAAAGTTTTTATATAATTCACCCTCACACTCTAAAATTTTACTATAGTATACTGCTTGATTAAATAATTCTACTCTTTCTAAATTACTATCAAAATTCTTATATTCCTCTAAATATAACGCAACTTTTTTTTCGCATACTTCTAATTGATTAAAACAATCTATATTAATTAAACTTTTAATTCTTTTTTCATCAACATTATTCCAAATGTATCTATCAATATATAATGATTTATTGTTATAAGTAAATGGACATTCATACCCTATATTTCCCTCTGGAGTAATAATTGTTTTTAATAATAACTCCCCTTCCTCTTTCAAATTAAAATTATCAATAAAATTAAAATGAATTTTATTATAAGGAATTAGTCCTCCTTCTTTTAACAACTCTAACTCTTTCTTCTCATTCTCATCAATTTCTTTTACTTTAAAATTATCCTTATCTATGTCTATAACTTTATTAATTTTTTTAATAAGATTATCTACTTTACTACTAAGATCATATGCATCAATATTACTCCTAGTTAAAAAATTTAATTTATAACCTTTTGATGCATCAATTTTATGATTTTTTCTAATAGATTTTTCAAAAAGCTCCTCTTTAATAAATACATCCATAAGATTATTATTTACACGATCATATAATGCATAATAATATGCTGCTGATTTATAATCTTCTGATATTTCTTCTATATTGTTGTTTTCATTTACAGTAATTAAACCATTATCTTTTAAATCATCCACTTCAAATTCAAGTAATTTTCTATATTTACTTGGGATTCCAATTGATCTACTTAAATAATCAATATCTAACTTCATTCCTACATCAAGCATCTCCAATATAGTTTGTCCTAAAACATCTACTTTACTTTCTATAAGAGAGTCTTCAAAAACACAAACCTTGAAAAAATATACTGGAATGAATACAGCATTTTCTATATTTTCTCCATATAAATTTATATACATAATTAACGCTCCTCTGTATTACACTTTTCAAAAATCTTTTTAAATAAAGAATTTTTATTAGTATTTTTCATATTAGAGAATATTACTATCAATTTCTTAGCACGAGATAAAGCAACATTTAGTCTATTAGGATTTGCTGTAAAACCTACACCATTACTTCTAACCGTTGATAAGAAAATAATATCTTTTTCTAATCCTTGGTATGAATCTACCGTTCCAATAGAAAGTTCTAAACTTTCTAATTTTAATTTTGAAGCTTGTTTTCTAATATAATCCACTTGAGATTTATAGAATGAAATAATCCCCACCGATATAGGTGATTCATTATTATTTTTTTCATTTAACTCTTTTAACTTATCAATTATTTTTTCACATTCCATTTCATTTATAAATGATCCTGAACTTGTTTTTTTCTCTTTGCCTACTATATCTCTAGCTATTAAAGATTTTCCTGTATATATAGGCGTATCATTAATTATTTTAGTTCCTGTTTTTAAATTTCCATTATAAAAAAGTTCACTAATTAAATCTCCAATTTCTTTATTCATTCTATATTGAGTATCTAACATTATTTTTCTGCTATCTGGCAATATAGAATATAGTCTTCCAAATAAACTGTCCTTTATATATTCATTAAAAAGATTTTCATTAAATGCTTCATCATCTTTAAATTTATTTTCAACATAACTTTCTAACATATGAGGTAACTGCTTATGGTCACCAACTAATATTACTTTCCTTCCATTTATCATAGGAATTAATAAATCTAATGGGTTAGCCCTACCTGCTTCATCTATTATAGAATAAAAATAATTTGTTGTACCTGAGTTTTCACTAAAACCTTTACTTCCAACCTTTTGACAGGTAGTACCTTTTACATCTGCATATTTTCTTAAAATCTCTTCAATTAAAATAGGAGATTTTTTTATTTTATCATTAAAATTAGCCACTACATTATATTTACTATCTTCTAAATACTCTGGTATGCTATCTATTTCTTTATCTATAACCTTTAATATTTCATCTATTATTTCTGTATTATCTATACTTTCAACTTTTTCTTCTGAAGATTTTATTAGCTTTAATTCCCCTATTATATAATCTCTGTGCTTTTTATATTCATTTTCAGTTATTTCTTCAATTATATCGATAGCGCTTATCTGATTTAACCTTGTAATTATATTATCTAAAGTACTACTTTTTAGTTTTCTATTTTGCTTTTTTACATATCTTACACATTTATTTAAAGGAGTATAAAGATCCTCAATAGGATTTTCAAAGCTTTCTGGTAACATATTTATAAATGTATTTTTACAAAACTCGTCATTTACTTTTTCAGTATCTAAAACTTCTAATTTACTAACACTTACTTCACTAAGTACATTTTTTATATAATTATAATTAGCAGTACTTCCATTAAACTCTTTCATTGCTTGAATAGTTTCATTTATAAGATTTATTCTCTCTTCAAAATTTACTGAAAATAATATACAAGATTTAAAAGTTTTAAGTTTATTTTTATACTCTTTTAATTTATTTTCAGTATTATTTGATATATTATTTTCAATATTTTTTGATATATCATTAACTATTTCATTACATATATTTTTCATTGCATAGCTATACTCTGTGCTTCCATATCTGTAAGGAATTATATGTTCATTTAAAAAACCATCTAAAACATTATCTACAGCTAAATTTTGAAATGAAGATATTAATACTTCTTCATTATTTTCTATAGCACTTTTTACTATTTTTCTTATTACTGTAGTTTTCCCTGTTCCTGGTGGCCCCTGTATAATGAAAATATTATCAGTATTTAAAGCACCTTCTACAGCTTTTATTTGCTTCTCATTCATATTTCTCATATCAAAATTTGATAATTTTTTTCTATAAATTAATTCATCAAAGTGATATTTCCCCACTAATATTTTATTTAAATCAGGTAGCATAGTAGCTCCACTTGATAACTTTTTAAATGCAAAATCTCTTCTCTTTTGCATGACTTCTGAAGGCAATGTATCAATGTTTAATATTCCTTTTTTGGGTATTACACTTTTAACTAAATCATCTTGAATATTTATAGTTACACTTTTCTCACTAATACTTTCAATAGATCCTAAACTAAATCTTTCTCTATTTGATGCTTTAGTTTGAACAAAAGCTCCCACTTTATTTTGCCATGTACTTAAATCTTCTATATAGTCATCACTTACTCTAAATGTATTTCCATCAACTATATCCTTATATCTAAGTTCATGTACAATTTTTTTCATCTCTTCTAAGGCTTCTTCTTCAATAGCTCTATATTTATTCATTAATACAAAGAAATCTTCATTTTCTTCTTCTGAACCATTTAAAATATTACTAAAAAATTCACTGTTTGATATATCCATATTATTCAAATCATCAATATCTATATTTTGAATTACATTTATATCTTTTTTACTTCTTACTATTGCATATATTTTGTTTTTAGAATTTTTTTTGCAATAATTCTTTACAATTAAAGAACCATTAGAAAATGAGCAAAAATATTTTTCATCCAATAAATGTAAAATAAAATTATCTTTTGTTTCATTATTTCCATCATTTTTTGATATAAACATCCAAATTTCTCCATTTATACAACTACCATCTATTATTTTTCTTCTTATTCTTTTAAAAATATTTTTATCTTTAGCATTTACACTTATGTTAAATGCATTATCTAATTTATCTATTTTATTAATTGAATATATATATACATATCCTTCTTTCATTACTAAAAAATCCTTATTAACATTTATAGATTCTATAGTATTTTTATGTCTCGTATTATTAACTTTACCTATTATTTCATCTTTATAATAAACTAAATATTTTTCTTCTTCCTTTATAATAGATACATTTAAATAAATACCTTTTCTTAAGGTTTCTACTTTTATTCTTTTTTTATCTATAAAAGGCATTTTATCTAATTTCATATCTATATAACTTAATTCTATTAATTCACTTGTCCAATAAAATTCATCACATCCATCAGGAATTTTATTATCAAAATAACCTCCTATTTCCACAGTTCCTAAATTTTCATTTAAGATAGCATTAAAAATCTTATTATTTATTTTTATATATTTTTTATCTTTGTATTTAACAAATATCACTTTTTTTACTTCATTAAATTTTTCTTTTTCAATATCTGATTTTATATTAAATTTATAATTTAAATTTATAATTTCAAATTTTTTATTTAAAGATTCATTTGTTGTTAACTCATTTAAATTCAAATCTTTATTCACTCCTATCTTAATTAACAAGATTGTCTATCTTTTTAAAATCTTTTATTATATCTTCATTTGAATTTGGTAAATCTATACTATATAACTTTATTTTGTTTGATATATTTTCCACTAATTCTATTAATTTTTTTATATTTCTGCTTATCTTTATGCAATTTCCTTCTTTTACACTATTATTTAAATCTATTTTAAAAATTTCAAAACTATCAAATTCTTTCTGCAATACTGCTTTTAATCCTTTATCTGTTTTTGCAATAAATCCTAAATTGCTACTTAAAATACTTAATGCCGTTGCAGAATCTATTTTAATATCTATTTTCTCTTTCACAGTTAAAATTTTAGCTTTTTTCTCTTCTTTAATGGAATTATTTATTTTCAAATTTAATTCATTTATTTCTTTTTCTAATACTTCAATTTTTTTCATATATTCTTTTTCTTTATTATTAAACTTATTTTTACTTACTTCTAATTCTTCAATTATTTTTTTACATTCTAAATTTGCATAGGACAATTTTTTAACTTCTGCCTCTTTTTTCTGTATTATTTCTTCATATTCATTTTCTAAATCTTTCATTTCACTTTTTATATTAATTTTATAATTATTAAACTCTATTTCTTTTTCCTTTTTTATTTTAGAAAGTTCTAATGTTAATTCTTTAATTTTACTTTTATCATTAAAATTAACTTGGAAAGCTTGTTTTAATTCTGCATCTTTTTTATATACTATATTTTTAATTTCCGTTTCTTTTTCCTCTAACATTTGTTCATGTTCAGTTTCTAACTCTTCTATTTCACTTTTAAAATCTAATTTGATTTTATTAACTTCATATTCATTTTCTTTTTTCCCTTTAGACAGTGCTAGAG
>NZ_WHJC01000091.1 GCF_009295725.1 Clostridium tarantellae | reverse complement strand
GATTTAACCTTGCACCATCTACATTATTTTTTATACTTTCGTAACATTCACGCTTAGGCTTATTTCATCCTTACGTTGTAGTTAATGTAGCTTTAGGAACTTCCAGCAGTTAAAGGAGTTTTAGGTAAAATCTATCTACCACTCTACGCTCTTTACGAACGTAGGGAGCTTTTTATCAAAAATATATTTGACTATATATTTACACATTTGTCTATATTTTTAACAACTATTTAGTTGCTCCTTCCATTACTCCTTTAAGCATTTGAGTTTTATCTGCCATAAAATTCACCTTATTTCTTTTTTTTATATAAACAAAATATTATTGTTGATAAGGTCATTATTAATAATATTATTATGTAAGTTGGAAATGTATATACACTTTCATTAATTTCAGATAACTTGTAACATTCAGTAGGAACACTCATGCCAATTATTCCATTTAATCCACCTCCAATTGCATCATTTTTAACATATCTAATAACTAAATACATAAATAAACTTGTTAAAATTCCTAATGGTATAGAACACAATATTAATCCACTATTTCTTTCTACAAATAATCCACATATTATATAAACTAAAGATATCATTAATCCTATTCTTAAAATGCTTTTTATTATATTTAATATTAATGTATTTTCACAATAAGAATTTATAACTTCTTTAAAAAATTCTTCTTTATTTTGTCCAATAACTTCTTCTACAGTCTTACCAATATTTTGATTTCTATAAAACATTTCTAAAACATCTAATTTTATATCTACCAAATCTTTATTATCTAATATAACATAAGGTAATCTTCTTAAAAACATATTATAAACTTTCATATAATTTAAATTCAATTTGTTATAATGTTCATTATAATACTTTCTTTCAGCTTTTGTCATCATTTTGAAATCACTCTCCCACAATAATCAATTTATATCTATGTTTCTATATTATTTAATATTGCATGTTTTATTCTTTTATTAAATAAATAATAAGCTCTCATATAACTTTCAATTAATTATTATTTTGATTTTTTGAATAATCTGCATAGTTTTTCTTAATACTTAAAATAGTTATTATAATAAGTATTAATATTACTATAATAAAGTTAAACTTAGAAAGAGGATATAGACTTTTATACTCTTTCATTAAATTTACCAAATAAGTCATAAAGATTCCTATGGTACCATAAGTAAGAATGTATCTTAAAATTCTATTATTAACATATCTATTAACAAAGTACCCTATTAAAGTTAATAAAAATCCTATAGGCATAGCTACTAAAGTTAAAATAGTTGTGCTCTTTTGCATAAAAGATAATATCATACATCCACTAGTAAATAATGTACTTATCCAAACTATATTTTTTATTAATGATAATTTATTTACCTTTTCTTCATAATATGATTTTATTATCTCATTAAAAAATATCTCTTTATTTTTTCCTACTACTTTTTCTACAGGCTCTCCCATAAGCTGATGATTATAAAACATTTCTAAAACATCAATTAATATTTCTTCAGCATTAATGCTACAAAATGTTGCATAAGAAAGTCTAATTGTTAAATCTCCATAAACTTCTTTGTAATCTGGATCTAATTTTTTATAAAGTTCTTTATGATATTTTTTTTCATCTTTAGTCATAACCTTTCACTCCTTTCACTCTATATTGTATTACAACTTAGTCTACACAAAAAAATATCTAACTTGTAATGCAATGTACTCTTGTTTACTATATTGTATTACAAGTTAGATTCTTTTTCAATTGTTAAAAACTAAGAAATTGTCATTTTTAAAATATTAAACTTATATATTTATTTTATAAACCAATAAAAGGAGTTCAATGATGAACAAAAACTTAAAGAAAATTATTTGGATACTAAGTCATGCTAAAGGTGCAGTATTCCTTTTATTTTTAATAATTCTTATTGAATCTGTTTTATCTATAATAGGAGTTTATAGTACTTTAGTTTCAAAATCTCTAGTAGATTCTACCACCTCAGGACAAATAAATTTAATATTGAAATGGCTTTTTATTATGGTAACTATTTTCGGCATACAAACTTTATTAGGCATAGCCTCTTCATTCTTAGGTACTTTTTGCTCTTATAGAATTTCTAATAAAATACAAACTGAATTATTCTCACACGTAACCTATGCTGAATGGAGTGAACACTCTAAATATCATAGTATGAATTTACTAACTAGAATAGGCAATGATTCAGGTACTGTTACAAATATGTTAGTAGTTACTATACCTAGTATTATCTCTGTATGTGTTTTACTTATTTCTTCATTTATAACCTTATTATCTTTTAATGCAACTATTGTAATTCCTGCTATGCTAGTCTTACCTATTGGTATTTTTTTAGCTAAAATCTTTGGATTAAAAATGAAAAAATTAAATAATGAAACCCACCAAATTCAAGTAAAATATAAAACCTTTATTCAAGAAGCTATTCAAAATATAATGATTGTAAAAAGCTTCTGTATGGAAAAATCAAATATAAATAAATTGCAATATCTACAAAGATCAGCATTAAATATTTCCTTAAAATCTTCTTTAGTAGGAACTTGCTCTAGTTTATCCCTAAGTTTAACCTCTTTCTTTGGATACTTTATTGTATTTTCTTGGGGTATATTTAATTTAGCTAGAGGAACTAGTACTTTTGGAACTTTCACAGCACTTCTTCAATTATTTAATAATGTACAAGGACCTATTACAGGTATTGCAGGTATATTTCCTCAATTTATTGGTGTATTATCAGCTACTGAAAGATTAATGGAAATAGAAGAAATGTCCTTAGAAAATTTAAATGAAGCTAATATTATAAAAAAAGTTTTTAATGCAAATATTGAATTTAAAAATATAAGCTTTTCTTATAATGAAAATACACCTGTATTAAAAGATATATCTTTTAAAGTTAATAATGGAGAAAGCATAGCTCTTATAGGACCTTCTGGTGAAGGTAAAACTACTATAATTAGACTATTACTTTCTTTAATAAAACCTACTAAAGGGGAATTATGCCTAATAGATAAGGAAAATACTTTCATAAATAATAATTATAGAAACCTTATCTCTTATGTACCACAAGGAAACACCTTGTTTTCAGGAACTATTAAAGAAAATATAGTTTATGGAAATAATAATTTTTGTGAAGAGGATCTATTTAACTCTTTAAAATATGCCTGTGCCTTAGATTTTATAAAAGAATTAGAAAAAGGACTAGAAACCTCTATTAATGAAAAAGGAAGTGGATTATCTGAAGGACAATGTCAAAGATTAGCTATAGCTAGAGCATTTTTAAGAAAAAAACCTATACTTATATTAGATGAATCTACTTCTTCTCTTGATGAAGAAACAGAAATAAAAGTATTACAATCAGTAAAAAATTTACCTCATAAACCTATATGTATAATAATAACTCATAGACCTACAGCTCTTAGCATATGTGATAAAATATTTAAACTTGAAAAAGGAAAATTAAATGAAATAAATAGTTATTCTATTGAAAAAATAACCTATGAAACTGCTTTAGACAAGTTATAATAATATGTAAATTTTTCCACAATATGTTTCATCCTTAAAAAATATAAAATTTTTAATTTAATAATAACTAATAGCAATAAAATGGAGCATTAATAATATTATCATTATTAATGCTCCTCTTTTTAAAATATAAATAAAAAATCTTATTATTTATCTATATTTTAGTTCTTTTATTAAATTTATTTGTTCATTAATAGTAAACTTATCTTTAGGTCGTATTATTTTAAACATAGGAATATTTTCTACTATGTTTAAACACTTTTTTAAATATTCTTTTGAGAGTCCAATACAGCCAAATATCTCCATTCTATATATATTGTCTAGAAAAATCTCAAGCTTTTTGCATCCTTTTATTTCTTCAAGAAAAACTTTGTCCGTATCACTAACCTCTAATAAACAAATAACTCCTAAATCCAATGCCTTACTTTGAAAATTATCCTTAACTGATATAAGAAATTTTTCTCTTCCTTCATCAATTAAATTAAAATTATTTTTATTAAAATTTAATTTTTCCATTGTATCTTTACAAAGCTTTTGTTGACCATATGCAGACTCTATTAATATTTTTTCTTCTTTAACAGTTACAACGGATACATCATCCGCCATAAATTTACATCCATTACTTCTAAAAGCATTAGTTAAAGTAGACTTTCCTGCTCCTTGATTACCTGTTATAACCATAACCTTTTCATTTAATACAATAGCTCCTCCATGTATGGCCACTGTATCTCTTTGATAAAGTAACATACCAAAGGAAGTTCCTAATAAAAAAGTTTTTACTTTTTGTTCATCTGCATTTTTTTCAACTTCTATTATTATATTTTTTCCATAACTCACATAATATTTTGCAACATTAGGTATACAAAACACTAAAAATTTTCTTTCCATATGACATAAATATCCTTTTTCTATTTTACCTATTATATCTTTAGGTATTATTCCATATGTAATATTTACATCTATATTTTCATTAATGTCTTTATCTATAACAGTTAATTCTTCCATTTTAACTTCTGATTTAATTTTCAACCCATAAATTTTATAATAATATTTTTCCATTTAATCTCCTAAATAATATATTTTTTAATATATTATCTTTTACTATTTTTAATGATAGAAAATAAAAATATTTATCTATTTAATTTTAAATAAGCAGATGTTTAATACCTTATTTAAGGTATCAAGCATCTGCCTTTTAATATTTCTACATTATGCTAAAATTATAAAGTTGTAAACTAAGAAAATAATTGAATAATTACATTTCTAGGATCTCCACCACCACAAGTATTAGTATGAGTTGTACGCCACTCCCTATACTCTATATTACCATCAGTTTCAAACTTTACACCACCTTCATCATATCTAGATGATCCTCCTGGTTTTTTACATGGTATGAAGTCACCTGTAATTGCTTTATGTCCATGACACTCTGCATATCTAATTAGTACTTCAGTTTCTTCAATGCCTAAAACAGATATGTTTGGATTTCCCCAAGTTTTTTTCATAAAATTTCACTCCTTAAAATAATAAATTTTAATATATATAAATTTTATATATTAACATTTTATTACCATTTTATAGTCTTTAGTTTATACATATAAAATTTAATAACCAAATTAACTGTATTAACTATTATTTTTATTTATTAAAACTTTACTATTTTTAAAATCTTTTATTAATTTTGGTATTATTAAAGCTACTCCTATAATAATTAATGTTGTTGCTATATATGAAATTTTTAATAAATAAATATTCATTAAAGCTATTATTAGCTCTTTTAAATAATCATTAGATATTATTATATTTTCATAAAATTTAGTTTGTTTTCCAAATAAAAATACACTACCCATGAATAATCCTGATGTGAAAAAGCCATAAGATATCCATTGCATACTATTTATAATTTTTTTATTCCATAACAATACTAAAATTAAAATAATAATAATTGAAATAATAATTGAGATAATATATAGCCTAGAAACTAAAAAAATTAAAATTTTTGAGAGTTTAGATATTTTTAAAGATTGGGATAATAAATTAGACTCTATTAATTCTATTTTATTACTAATTATTTTAGAACTTTCCTTTATAATATTTTCTAATATTTTTTTATCTTTTTCACTTATATTGATTGTATTTTTATTAATATAATTTTCTACGTTTTTATTTAATCTACTCTCATATTTTTCTACAGAAATTGGTTTTATATTATTTATTCCTGTTGAAAAATAAGAAACTATTTCTGTTATTTCTAATAAAAAATCCTCTTTTATTTCTTCCTCTTTTATAAGTTCTTTTACTAATTCTACTGGTAGATTTTCACTGATCATTTTATATTCTAAATTATCTTTTAATGATTTATGAATTTTAGAGCTTATATTATTTTTTTCAATTATATCTACATAAACTTCTTTATTTAAAACTATAAACTTAACAAACATAATTAAACTAGTTAAAACTAATGAAAACATAAGAAGAAAGCTTAAAATAAAACTTAAAATTGATTTTAAATATTTCATTTTTATCTTTTTACTCCTTCCAACTACTTTCTATAAAATTACAAATTATCACTATTCTTTCAGAAGCTTTTCCTATAGATTCAAAAGGATAACCAGTATACAAAGTTAGTCTTTCATAATTGGTAACTTTAGTTGCAATAGTAGCATTAGGTTTTACTACCTTTATTTCTTTTACTACATATTTAAAAGTTCCATATTCACCTTCAAATATAACTACTTGTCCAACTTTTAAATTTTTAATCTCTTTTAAAGTTGTTTGTCTTTTACCTGTAAGTATAAAATTTCCGTCTTCTCCTGGAATAGAACTACCTGCAAAATGTCCTATCCCCAGTTGAAGCTGTTCATCTCCATCTCCATGAAATATAGGTTTATTAAAATTCAACTCTGGTATAATAAGTTTTCCAAATTCATCACCTATAGAAGGTCTTTTCATTTCCTTTTCTCCAACTAAAAAATTCTTTTCTCCTATAATTTCTTCATTACTCCAAAATAAAATATCACCTATTGCCATTATATCTTTAAGTTTTTCTCCACCTATTAGAAATATGCTAATTGCTCCAATAACTAACATAAAAATAGGGATTACTAAAGTAATCCCCCAATTTTTAATTAGTTTGGAGAAATTTATATTATAATTTTTCATATAATTCCTCCTAATTTAAAAATTATTTCATTACTCCTTCTATAGGAAGAAATTTAACTGGCTTTTCATATTCTTCTCTAGAAACTTCTATTGCTAAATTAATTATATTTTCTATCTTTTCCATACTAAAATTAGTAACAAAAGATTTTATTTGCTTTGTATTTACAGTAGCTATAATTTTATTTTTTTGATTTTTTATTAAAATAGTTGTTACTCCATTAACATCATCTTGAAAAGCTACCCTTGTTCCTACAGCAATAGCCATATTTTTAGCTACTGTTTTTAATTTACTTTTATATCTTATTGGTAATTTACTTAAATCTTTTTCTTCTTTAATAAGCTCTTTAGCTTTTTGTAAATTTCTAAAAATTCTTGCTTCTCCCTGTTGTGATATATTTATGCTTTGTATACAAGCTATTATATTACCAATTTCTTCTTCGCTTATAGCACCTAAAGACCTTATGGCAGCTGCTAATTCTTCTGATTTACTAGATTCAGCAGACTTTGCATTAACTATATTTAAAGATCCTATAGAAAATATAAAAATAGTAAAAAGTAATATGGTCTTAAATAAAGTCTTCATTTTTCGTCTCCTCCATTTATTTTTACATATTATTTTATGATTTCTATATTTATTAGTGACACTTTAATTTTATAATTCTAACCAATTAATTAATTTATTTTTTTTCTTTGCTATTTTCATAGCATATATAGCACATTTAAATTTATCCTTTACTTCATAATCTTTATTAAAAATACCTGAAATCAAATGATGAATCCAGGCTACTGGTAAAAGCAGAAAATTTTTTTTGGCATAGTTATATTTATTTGTAAGCTTCTTTCTACTTGGAAAAATCAAAAAAATTATTTCTTTTATAATATATGATTCATTATTTTCTTTATTTTTAAAGTTTATTTGCTTTACTAAAATTTTGCTTCTATCTCTTTTTCCAAAAACTCCATTAGAAAATATTTCTTCCATAAATATTTTTATATTTTTTTCTTCTTTTTTATTTAAACTTTTAATATCATATGGTAATTTAAAATTAAATAACTTTTCACAGACATTTAAAATTATGCTCATAAATTTTTCTAATTTGCATAATCTAGCTAATTCAAAAGTAATATTCCAATCTATAGCATCCTTCTCATTTTCTATAACTAAAACTAAATCTGTAATTTGTCTTATTCCAAAGCCACAATAACTACAATGAGTAGCCATATGCATACATAAATAAACTATTAAAAATTCTAAGGTTAACTCATTAACACAACTTCCCCCCACATTAGTTATTTGGGTATTTTGCCATATAACTTTATCAAAAAATTCTTTATTTCCTTTGAAATATTCTTCATTTGTAATGGACCAATGAACTTCTATAGAAAAATAAAATTTATGTTTAAAGGTTAAATGATTTATTTCTCCCCCTTCATCTTCATATTCAAACTCTTCTAATATTTTTTTTACTTTTAATAAATCTTCTTTCTTTACTAATATATCTCCATCACACATAGTTCTTAGTTCTGGTCTTGCATAATACCTTCTAACTACAAGTCCTTTAAGAGCTATTACTTCTATGTTTTGTCTATTAAATATATTAAAAATTCTACCCATTTGTTTTATATGATTTACTTGATATACTCCTTCAACAAATGTACATTTTTTAAATTTATCAACTAAATCTTTATCAATAGTATCTATTATGGATTTATCCAAAGCTGAATATATAAGACCTCTTACATTATGAGCTGTTGCTTCTTCAAAAATTTTATCCCATTCCATTTTTTCATCTACTAAAGTGTTATCTATCTTTTTCCCATGTATAGCTAGTGATAAAATCTTTATAAATTGTTCTTGTATATAATCCATAAATTCTTTCTCCATATTAATTATTTTGTTACGTTAAAATTATTCATAAAAAATTTATAAATAAAAACAACAATATTATTGAGTCTATAATTTTATATTGATTACAATACTTTTCATTAATTTTATTAATGCTATCCATAAAATAAATATTCCTATTGTAAACAATATACTTATTAAAATTATATTGTTTATTGAAATCATACTTTTAATAAATATAAAACTGAAACTACTTATTAATGCAATAATAAAAATTTTTAAATTTTCTTTAATAAAAATCATCTTATCAAATTTAAAAGTAAATTTTTTTTTAAATCTAATAATTATGCATAGTAAACTAATATATGAAGTCATTACAGTACCTAAAACTATTCCATATATACCAATAAATTTAGAAAGAATTAAACTTATACTTATATTTAAAATACTTACTATTATGCTATTCTTAAAAGGAGTATAAGTATCATTATTTATATAAAAATATTTATAAATTAAATCTCTAATTGCATTTGTAGGTAATGCTAATATATAGATTATTGCACATATATATACTATTTTAGTATTATCATTGGTAAAGTTTCCTCGTTCATACAACATTTTTATTGCTTCTTTTCCTAAAACAAAAAATAAAGAAACTACAAAGCACATCAAGGTATTTATTAATATAATATACTCACTTAGTTTTTTTTGACATTTATTCCCTCTACAAGTATTAATTAATCTAGGATACATGAAAGATGATATATTTCCTAAAAATAATATATTTATCATTCCAATAATTGTATTAGAATAATTCAATATAGATATTTGCCCTACCCCTAATCTAGATGAAATTACACTATCTATTATTAAAGAAATTTGATAAATCCCTGTACTTAATACTGTTGGAATAAATAAAATAATCATTTTTCTAAAAAAAGGTTCCTTTATATTAAAATCAATACTATATCTAAATCCACTTCTCTTTAATAAGTATAAATGTACTATAGTACTTATAATAGTTGTTATAAGTATAACTATAGTATAATAATATATATCCACATTATTACCTAATAATAGTGATAAAAATATAATAATTATTGTCACTAAAGAAATTATTTTTAATCTATTAAATTCACCTTTATACTGCAATACAGCATTAACAAGCCCTAATAATGAATTTAAAAAGCCTGATATTAATGTTGAAATAAATATATTTGAACAGGTTAACAAAAAATAACTATCTGTTGAAGCACTTAAAATCTGTATTATATTTTTTCTAAATATAAACATAATTATTAAAAGAAAAAAAGATATACTATATAAAACCGTAATAAATATATTTATAGATTTTTTTCTATAGTCTTCAACTAAATTAGGTATTAATATTGTAGAAATTCCTGTGCCTATAAAACTATAAATAACCGTTGTTATACTGTTTGCAAAATTAAAAGCATCTAACTCTATGCTTACGCCAAACTTAGATGCTATAACTGAACCTTTTAAAAGCATGAATATTTGAGTAATAATAGTAATAAATATCATAATACTTAATTGATTAATAGCTTTTTTATTATTCATACTCTTCTATCCTACTTTCATATATTTTCAATTTATTATTTAATTCTAAATCTAATTTTTCAAAATGCTTTTCCTTATTATTTATTTTTTTAACATTTACATAATTATATTTCAAATTATTTAATAATAAACTTGTATTAAGAAGCTCCATATTTTTAATAAATACATATTCATTATTAAAATTTATATCCTCTAAAACATTTTTCATTTTGTTACTATATATTATTGGAAAAACTTTTTTCTTTAAGGCAAAACCTAAAATCATAGCATGAAACCTACTTGCTATAATAAATTTGCTACTTTTTATTACTTCTATAGCTTCATCAATATTAGTATTATACTTATATATTTTTACTTTCTCTTTATACTCTTTAGGAAACTTATTAACTATATTTTCTATGCCCTCTTCATCTCCTTCTAACTTACAAAAAGACATTAATATAACCTTTATTCCTTCATCCATAAATTTGTAGCATATATCTTTAAGCTTGTTATAATAAACTTCATCAAATCCTTTTAAATTTTTTCTATAGGAAGGTTTTATTACTGAGATAATAGCTTTATTTTCTTCCTTAACATTTTTATTTTTAATATTAAAAACTATATCTGGTGCTATCCTTGTATTAGGCAAATCTTTAAATAACTTATAAGAATATTTTTCTCTAAAGCAGATATCCTCATATTCTTTAAAAAGCTCTTTATGTTTTTTATAATACTTATCATCTTTAAAGGGGCCAAAATTAACTCCTAATAAGTAAAAAGGTTGTCCTTTTCTTTTTAAGCTTTTTATATATTTAAAATATTGTTCCCAGTTTTGCCCTTGTATAAATAAAGATCCTCCAATATTTACAGCAATTTTTGCTTTTTCACTTAAACATTGTTCTATAAAATTATGAACTTTAAATTTTCTTCCAATAAAATTTATACTTCTATATAAAATATTTTCTGAAGAATAACAGATTAAGTTTTTTGTATTTTTAAATATTTCTTTATAAATCTTAGGTGCATATAAGAAAAACTTAGTATTACCATATCTCTCACATAATATTTTAATAAATAAATCATCTCCTAAATTCATCTTTGTATATGCATAAATAATTACTTTATTCATACTCACCTCTTTTAATATTCTAAGTAAGCAATAAATTTTTAACCTTTAAAATAATTCATTATTGTTATATATTTTTTCAAGTTCTTTAACCGTATTTTTTATATCATATTTACTTAATTTATCTATATCTACAGTTCTTTTAATATTATCATTTATATATTTATTTATATATTTCGCCCACCCAATAACTCCTATTTCTAATGGGATATAACTACAAAGCCCAATTTGTGATTCTCTTGGTACACAATCAGATACAAAACAAGGTAACCCCATTGCTTGAGCTTCTATTAAGACAATTCCTAACCCTTCATAAATAGATGGCAATAAAAAATAATCCATAGCTGATAAAATTTCTGGTATATTACTATTATGAGGTAAAAAAGAAATGCTTTTTTCTAAATTTAATTCTATTACTCTCTTTTTTATCTGATTTTCCAATTCACCATATCCTATAAAAATTAAATTAATATCCTTTCTTATACTATATAATTTATTAAAAACATCTACTAAAAATATTTGATTTTTTGATTCATCAAACCTTGCTACATTTATAAAATTTATTTTTTCATTATTTATATTATATTTTTTCTTAACTTCATACATAATAAAATTTTTACTGTTAAATTTATCTAAATCTATACCATTAAAAATAACTTTTGTTCTTTTATCTTTGAATGCTTTATCCCCATACATAGTTTTACAAGCTTCTTTGCTACACCCTAATTTATTAGTAGCAAATAATCTTATACTTAATTTATTTAAAAAATATGCTAATTTAGCTTTATTAGAAAAGGTCTTTTTATTCCAATAAAGTGAAAAAGAATTATGAGAATGTACTATTCTAATAGGTATTTTACATATAAAAGCAGCTAATAATATACAACTCATATCACTACAAT
>NZ_WHJC01000090.1 GCF_009295725.1 Clostridium tarantellae | reverse complement strand
ATATAATATTGTAATACAGGTTCTTTCTCTTCAAAATCATTGGTAAACAAAACCATAGGTCCTAAATCTGGTGCTAAATCTTTTCCATTTCCATGAAATTTAATAGTATTATTTCCTTCTTTTAACTCAATAACTATTATAAAAATTTTTGAATATATTAATGTTTCTCCTCTTGTCATAGGTAATTCATAACTATAATTTTTACTTGTTTCATTAATAAAAATTTTTAAATGACTATTAAAATCTGGAGCAATATAAATACCAAATAAATTATAAATTCCTTCTTTATCTATAAATACAGTTAAAGTAGTTGCTCCATCATTTTCTCCACCTAATTTAGTTACAAGATTATTTGCACTATTTATCTCTGCTCCTCCTGTTAAAATACCCTTAATAGCATTATAAGTATATAAAGCTTCCTTAGTTGCCTCTACTGGCAAAGTACTAGTAGATTCCTTTGGAACAGTTGGTGTAGATAAATTTATAATTGTTTTTAAAGTGATATAAACATCTCCTAAACTAGGTGCAAAACTTTTTCCTTCTCCATAAAATTTAATTTTATTTTCTCCTAAGTTAAGGTTAATTGTGTGAGGAAGTGTATATAATTTAGCATCTACTATAGACCATCCCTCTGTTGCTGGAGGAATATAAATAGAACCTGTATTTACTTCATTAATATCTATTTTAATAGGACTTTGTCCATCAAATGAAAGATATTTAACAGCCAATTGGTAAATACCTGCATCTTTTACATTAACTGTTATAAAAACACTTCCATTAGTTTCTCCTCCAAGCCAATTTATAAGTTTAGAATCTTCATCTAATATTGCCCCATTAGAAAGTTTCCCTTCTGCAAGCTTAAAAATATATATTGCTAAAGCCAAAAAAACTTTACCTAAATCTGGACAACTATTTATTCCATCTCCATAAAATTTAATTGTATTATTTAAACTTAATTCAATTTTATTAGGCAATGTAAACACCTTTGCATCTGATACATTATTTCCATTTGTCTTTGGTAAAATATTAGTACCTATATTTATTCCATTAACCTCAATTTTTAAAGGTCTATTTGCATCTGATGCTATATATTGAATTGCTAAATTATATAAACCACCATTATCTAAATTTAATTTTATACTTACAGAACCATTATTTATACCTCCTAACTTAGTAACAAAGTTAGTTAAACTGCTTATTTGTGCATCTTCTGTTAAAGTGCCATTAATTACATTATAAGTATATATAGCTGATCCTGGTGTCATAATTGATTCCTTTGGTACAGTTGGTGTTGATGAGTTTATAACTGTTTTTAAAGTAATATAAATATTTCCTAAACTAGGTGCATAGCTTTTTCCATCACCCAAAAATTCAATTTTATTTTCTCCTAAATTAAGGTTAACTGTATGAGGAAGTGTATATAATTTAGCATCTGTTATAGACCATCCCTCTGTTGCTAATGGAACATAAATAGAACCTGTATTTATTCCATTAATATTTACTTTAATAGGACTACTTCCATCAAATGAAAGATATTTAAAAGCTAAATTGTAAATTCCTCTATCCTTTACATTAATTATTATAGAAATATTTCCATTAGTTTCTCCTCCAAGCCAATTTATAAGCTTAGAATCTTCATCTAAAACTGCACCATTAGCTAGTTGTCCTTCTGAAATGTTAAAAATATATGTTGATAAATACAAAACCATTTTTCCTAAATATGGAGCATTATTTATTCCATCTCCATAATATTTAATTGTATTATTAAGATTTAGTTCTATACTATTGGGTACTGTAAATACCTTTACATCTGATACTTTGCTCCCATTTGTTTTTGGTAAAATATTAGTACCTATATTACTTCCATTAACATCAATATTTAAATGCCTATTTACATCTGGTGCTATATACTGAATTGCTAAATTATATAAACCCATATGATTTAATTTAAATGTCATACTTACAGCTCCATTATTTTCTCCACCAATACCCATAATAAAATTAGTGTTTTTATCTATTATTGCTGAACCTGAAGCTGTTCCTAAAGCTATATCAAAAATTTTATAATTTGAAGACTCTATAGTATTATCCTCTACTAAAGTGAAAGTAATGTTATTATAATTAGATGATATTATTTCTACTTTTTTAGATTTAATAATATAATTTCCCTTTGGAATATTAATAAAATTATATAATCCTTTAGAATTTGTAGTTGTAAATGATACTGGAATAACTTTATTATTATCTAGCTTATATAATATAACTATTGCATCTGAAATAATTTTATTACTTTCATCAGTAATTATTCCTGAAATAGATGATTTATATAAATATGATTTATATTGTAAATAAACTTTCACTTTAGAAATTTCACCTAATTTAACCTCCTTTACTATCTCTTCCGAAAAATATGAAATATTAAATATTACAATATTATAAATTCCAGGTGATAATTTACTAAATAAAAATTCACCTTTTTTATCTGAATATGTTATAGCCTCTAATTTCTTTTCATTATTTATAATTTTATACAACCATATAACAGATCCTACAACATGATTAAAATTATTTTTATCTTCTATAACTCCACTTATAACTCCAAAATTAAGTACCTCACCTTCATTGAGAATAAAATTTAAAATCTTTTTTTCTTCTTTTTTTAATTTAAAAAATTCACTTTTTGAAGGTAGTTTTCCCATAGAAGTAACAATAACAGAATAATTTTCACTATAAGGAACAGTTTCTATATGATACATCCCTTTTTCATCAGTAAAGCTATATGTTAGTAAGTTATATTGAGAATCTAATAATTTAACTTTAGCTCTTTTAATAGGTTCATTAAAACTATCTTTAACATACCCTAAAATTGAACAACCTATATTAATTTTATTATTACTTGCCATAAGCTTTAAATCTAATTTTATATCCATAAAATCTTCATTAATTTTCGCAATTGAAGATTGACTTAATTTATATTTATCTTGTCTTATTTTCACCAAAACCTCCCACCTTTTTACCCTATTTATATCATAATATTTTATTTATTTTTTTTTGTGATTTTACTTTAAACCCATATATAAATTAAAAATAAAAATGTGATAAAAGAGAATTATATTCTTTCTTTTATCACATTTTTCAAATTAATTTTTTATCATATATTAGAGCATCCAAACTTTTTCTTTTAAGAAATATAATTAATAATATTTTAAATTTTTTCTTTTATTATACTTCTTACTACCTCATTCAATTTTTCTCTTGCTTTTACTACTTCCTCTCCATAATTAATTGATTTATCTTTATAACTTCCCTCTAGTTCCTTTAATATTTTATAAATTTCAAAACTCCAATTTCCATTATTATCTAATATATATTTAATTTTTTCATGATCTTGAAACCCTTCTATAAGACGTTCTAATCTAACAGAACTTTTACCATTAGGATAAATTAAAAAACATTCTCCTGATTCAAATCTAAAAAAATCAGTTGTTTGTAAAGGTTTTGCACTCCAACTATCCCATGTCCATTTTAAAAATCCATCTAAATTGTATTTTGCCGCATACCATCCTATCCATACTATTTCTCCTGGATTAGAGGTTGTATAAGTATTTGGAAAATCTCCTGTAGTTGTATAACATGTAGTCTTAAAAGTATCTTTTTTTCTATCATATAAAAGATACTGAAAATCATCTTTTATTTTCCCTAAGTTTATACTAAGATTTTCAACATTATCAAATATATCCTTTACATTTATATAATTTATAGCTGCTAATATTTTTAATGGAGTATCTTTCACCAAATTCATTACAGCCTTTATTTCACTTGCACTTTTCTCATAAATAGCTATATAAATTTTATTTTCCCATCCGTTATTCTTTGCATTTTTAACTAATTCAGCTATAAATTCACTCCAATAAGTATTCCATTTAGAACTGCCTGGAATTAAACTCTCTTTAATCTCCCTTTTTTGTGTTTCATCATAATATATTAGATTATTACCATAAGGTAATATACCATAACAATTTATTTGTTCATCTATTCCAATTTCTAAGCATAAAGATACATAAATATTAAAAATAGTAAAATCAAAATCAAATTTACCATTAGTTTTTTTAGTCCAAAAAACCATGGTTCCATAAGAATCATAAGTTGTATCTCCCCAAGAATTATTTACTATAGTAGTATATATAGCTTTTTGTCCAGCTTCTTTTAAAATTTTAATATGTGATTTTAAATAATCTATATGTTTTTTAGACCAAAAATTAACTTTATAGTATCTAGCTAAAGCATATGGATTTTGCCATAAATCTAAATGAAACTGTCTTTTATTAACAGGTGGTAATACCATATCTAAAACTTCTAATTTTACATTAAAACTAACAGGACTACAATTATCTCCATAAGCTGTTATTACTCCATAATATATACTAGCTAAAGTCTTTTCCGGAATTTTAATTGTTATCCATACTGGCTGAATACTTTTAGGTGAAATATTAACATTTAAAACATCATTTATCATATCTGGAATCATTTTAGCTTCTGCTTTAACATACTCTAAAAACTTAAAAGATATATTTGATGGCAAAATTATATTTTTATCTTCATCTGTAAAAAAGGATGAATAAATTCTTACATTCTTAACAATTGCATTTTCAGTCCATAGCAAAATTTCAACATTTGTTTTTTCTCCTCTCCAACAAGTTAAATTTAAAGTTTTATTTTTACTTTCATTTATTATGCTATTATAATCTTCTTTTAGATAATGCTTATTATTATCTGCAAAAAAACCGTCTAATTTGCTATTTAAAAATGTTAAATTATCATATAATTTTATATATTCTACTTGTGATTGTGCAGGATATTTACTTTTTCCACTTATCCATAATTGTATACTATCTGTTTCTTTTTTATATTCTATATTAAATTTGCTTAAAAAATTATTATCCATATATAATGAGCCTTCACCCATATTAACCACAATACTCCATACGTGCCATTTATTATCTATTTTAATTTCTTTCACGCTAGACCATTTTCCATCATCCGTAATTACATTTATTTCATTTTCTTGAAAATCCATCATAAGCCTATATAATCCATCTGAAACTTTAATTCCTAATGTAGTATTAATTCCTGCAGTTCCTGAAACGAAATCATCAAATTTAGCTTTAATCTCTAAAGTATAGTGTTGTTTTATACTTATATTGTTCTTACTTAATAAAGTGCTCAATGAATTATCACTATTTAACTGTAAATTTTTCGAATCATTTATTGATGCTCCATTAATATTACCTTCAACCATCCATTCATCTAATGAATTCCATATTTCATTCATTAATATATCATTAAATTTAATAGGATATATTATTTGCTCAATATCTTCTAGTAAATTTAAGTTCTGCTTTCCTTCTGTTAACCATTGTAAATTAAATTTTGCTAAATATAATTTATCATATCCATCTTTTTCATATAAACAATAAATCCAATTTTTGTCCTGACTTACTACTAAATCAGAATATTCTGCAGTTCTTGGATAAATAGTCTTAACCATATTCCAACTTTTACCTTCATCCATAGACATCTTTATTGTTAAATTACTAAATCTATCAGTATTGTTTATATTACTAAATAATATTCTACTATTATAATACTTATTTCCTTCTGTTAATCTAATCATACTACCAAAGCATATTGGATCATCTAAATCTTCATGAAATATAGGAGTAGTCCAGCCAGTTACTCCATCTAAACTAACAGCTATAGCTCTTTTTCTAAAATTGCTTTCTACCTTTATATTAATCATAACAGACTCATTATCTAATTGAACTATAGTTGCTTCTCTTGGGTTTACCATCTCTTCTTGTCCATATATTATTTCACCATTATTCCAAGTAAGACCATTATCATCACTATACAAAGTTGCAACTACAGACTTAGATTTATCTCTTTCTAGTGCTAACCATATAGGAACTATTAATCTTCCATTTTTAAGTTGAATTCCATGACCAGAGCTTGTTGAAATTACTAACCAATTAAATTCTTTTTGAAAATTTTCAAGTGATTCTTCTATAGCCATAGGTTGAGACCATGTTACTCCATTATCAAAGCTTTTTATATGATAAATTTTCTTATAGTTTTCACAATATAACATATGCATTAACCCATTATTATTTTTTATCATTATTGGACTATGATAAGTTTTTTTATCCTTTATTCCTGTAGCTAAAATTTTTGTACTACTCCAAGTAACTCCTCCATCATCACTTCTTTTTAATAAAATATTTATTGTAGATAATTCATTTGGAGTACTTCTCCCTTCACAACAAGCATATAAAGCACCATTTTGAGCTATAACTATTCCTGGTAATCTAGTAACTGCACATGCTTCTTTATTTTTATCAAATACAATATATTCTTTTAATAAAGGATCTGGTAAATTCATTTGTTTATGAATAATATCTATATCATTTAATTTTAATCTTAATGTTATAATATAAGGTTTATTAAAATTTTCATCCCAATAGCCATAGGATGTTACGATAAAAATTCCTTTTTTTAAAACTTCATTTGCTGAATAACCACAATCCCCCAATTTAGTATCCTTCATAAGAAGAATTCTATATTGTCCTTCCTTATTATGCACAAGATCATCATAAGTTCCAACCCAAGCTGCCCAACCACCTTTACGCCATGCATTTACATCTCCAATGTTTTCAGGATCTCTTATAATTTCTTTAAATAAAATAAATAATCTGCCTGATATTGGATCATACTTAGCTTTATGTCTTTCTCCATTTAAAGCACCCTGTAACTCTGTTGGTTCAGTCCAACTCTCTCCCTCATCATTAGAAAAAGCTATCATTGAATTATTTTCTCTACTTTCACTTGTTGCTATTAAAGCTAGTTGTTTTTCATTAGGAGATCTTAAAACTTCAATTTTACAAAGTTTATCCAATTTTTCTGTCTTATTATAAGGTTCTAATAACCTTACTGGCTCACTCCACATCTCTTCACCATAAGTATTAAATGTAAGTATAGTTTTCCAATTATTATATGATGAATCTGTAAAAATCCCCATCCATCTATCATCCCATGATCCATCTTCTTTTTTTAATCTAGTTAAACTTGTATGAGCCATAGTTCCCATATACTTATTTGTTGCAAACCAATCTACAAGTTCACTCCAAGTTTCTCCTAAATCATCTGAATAAGCCGTTTTAAAACCACCTTGATTTTGAAAAACACCTTCAACTTCACCTTCTGAAAATCCAGTAATTAACTCTATCCTTGTTTTTCCGTCAGGCTTAATTATCTTATATAATGTAGGCATTCCTTTATTAAAAGTCCAAGTAACAGGTGTTTTTAATCTATTAGACCAAGTAATTCCTCCATCTTCACTTTTTTTTAATACTAAAGCACCTTTTTTATCTCCTTTAGGATAAACAGCATACATTGTTTTTTCATCATTTAATAAAACAGTAGCAGGTTGTCCTAAATAAACATTAGGCTCCCTATCTATAACTATTTGCTTATTTTTAATTTTTGAAAAATCTAACAACGGAATCTCATATTTAATATTAATTTGTTGCTTACCTAACACTGCTACTTCATCACTAGTTAATACTCTATTAAATATATCTACATATGCTATTTCTCCTATAAAAAATTTTTCTCCTAAGCCTTCCTCATTTATGCTTCTGCCAATATTCATAAATTTTAAGTTTGGAATAAATTTAAAACTAACTCCAATAATATTAATAGTTGATCTATCTATTTTAATACCATCTACATATAAAACAACTTGACTTTCACTTAAAGTTATTATTGCAATATACCACTGTCCATCAGTATATTTATCTCTTGATTTAACATTAAAACTATTATTATCTGTTTCCACACTCACAGTTAAAATTCCATCCATTAAAAGCAACTCTATTTTTTTAGGAACGCTTGCATCTTGAGAAACACTAAATAAAGTCATTGTTCCAGTTTTTTTCTCTGACTTAAATTTTATAACCACTGTTGATCTACCAAAATTTTTTATTTTTTTTAAATCCTTGGTGGCATCAAAATATTTTATTGATCCCATCTAAATTATTCCTCCTATATTTTAATATATTATATTGATATTTTCATTTAATAAAAAAATACATGATTTATTAAATTAGCTTTTAAAAATCATGTATTTTATTCCTATAAAATTAAAAAATTTTTATTATTTTGTTGTTCTCTTATTTATAGCTATTGGTCTAGATTTTTGTCCATCTATTCCCACAGCTACAATTTTAAATCCATATAAAGTATTAGCTTTCAATTCACTAACAGTAAATTCTATATTTTTTCCTAAAATCTTAGTTACCTCTTTACCATCTTTATAAATTATATATTCTTTAATCTTAACATTACTTGGTGCATTCCAATTTAATTTTATACTACTATTAGATAAAGCAGTTGCTATAAAGTTTGAAGGTTTATTAGGTTTTTCAATTATCTCCTCTTCCTCTTCTGTGTATTGTGGCATAATTTCATATATTATTGGTGCATCACCATTTTCATCCCATACCACCTTTATTTCACTAGCTTCTAATTTTGAATCTACTTTAATATCTTTATAGGCTTCATTTAATTTACCTACTGCTACCCAATTTCCATCCTTATCTTTAACCTGAACTTCTCCATTACATATATTTTCAGTTTCTTGAAAAATGTGTATACCTGTTAAATTTCTTTCATCAATAGGCTTAACTATTATTTCTTCTCCATTACTTGGAGTATTAGCTGGTTTATACGCCGTTAATAAATTTTTATCAATTAATTGATTTAATTCAAACCCTGCCTGTCCATTAGGAGAACCTTCCACTAAAGCAGCTGGTACTTTTTCTGTATTTACTTTAAATTCACAGAAAGTTGCCCAGTTAGGAGACTTATCTGTAGCCACATACCTTAAATATCTTGCATTAATATTTAATCCACTCTTTTTAACTGTTGCTCCAGTATTTACTCCACCTATTGCATGCCATGTGTTACCATCAATGGAATATTCCATTTGTCCATTTTGTATATAATCACTAGCATGGTCTTTATGCCCCATTATAAGAGTTACATCTCTAACATTTGTTAATTTTCCTAAATCTACCTTAACATAATCACCTTTTACTATAGTTCTACTTGCCCAGAAAAAAGTATCCTCATTTCCATCTACCATTTTTTCTATTTTATATGGAGCATCATAATATGGTAAATTAGTAGAAGGAGTTAACTTTCTTTCAGCCTCTAAAGCTAAATTAAAGCTATTTAAATTAATATCTTCCACAGCTTCTTCTGCTACTATTCTTAAATACTTAGCTCCATATGGAATTTCATAACTTAATTCCTTTCCATTAACTTTTGATAACTCATTCCAATTTTTCCCGTTAACGGAGTATTGCAAAGAACCTTTAAATTCTTTTGATAAATCTAAATTAAAACTATCAAATATAGTATACTTATCAAGGTTTACTCCTATATAATCATTAGTTTTTAAATTTAAAGAAGTATTAGTTCCATTTATTGAAATATTACTTCCATCATTAGAAACTTTTAATTCCTTTGCTTCATTTATATTTGTATAAATTGCTAAATTTTCTTTACTACTTACATTTATATCAAATTCATAAACCTTTAACCAATAATTTGTATCCTCTGTAGCTCTATACCTTAAATATCTTGCTTCAATATCTAAATTATTTAAATTTAAAACTCTATCCGTAGTTTCTTCTTCAATAGCATTCCAATTTTCACCATCTAATGAATACTCCAATTGTCCTTTTGTAATATAATCCTTTCCTGTATTATCCATCTGTAAATAGATATTATTTATCTTTTCTACCTTAGTTAAATCAATTCCTATATAATCACCAATTTTAGTATTTTTATTACTCCAAAAATAAGTGTTTTTATTTCCATCTACCATTTTATCTAAGGTATAATTTTCATAATGTTTAAAAGAACTTATTGGATTTTTAGTATAACTTTCTTCCCCTTCTTCATCTTTTCCATTAATACTTTCATTGAAAATAGTGTCACTTATAGAAACTGCATTTCTTATAAATGGTTCTACCACCTTTGAACCTATGGTTACTTTTAAAGGATCTTTCCATTTTATAATTCTCATATCATCTGCTTCTTTTAATCCTTTGTTAATTATTAGTTTCTTTTGCCAAACAGTATTAATATCTCCTTTTACTTGAGCTTCTATCATATTAATAACATCCTGTCCTATTTTTCCGAATAATTCTAATTTAGTAAGATAAGCATCTGTTTCTGCTATAAACTTTTCATTATTTATTTTTTCTCTAATTATACCTGGAGCTTTTTCTATCTTCTCAAATTCATTTTTTACTATTTCTAAATCTTTAGTAATATCCTCATTGTCCTGCCACTTAGTTAATAAACTATCTACTAAAGGTTTTAAATCAAAGGATTCTGTTTGATCATTTAAAATAGATGACCTTGAATGATCCGTAAATATTTTCAATGCTTCTGCTGCCTCTCCTCCAAGTTCTTTTATAGCATTCTCCCAAGATTTATCTCTATTATAGTCATTAGTGTTCCAAGTATAATCTGCTGTTGTATATAGTGGTAACATAGAACACTCACTTTCATTCATAGGATTTGAAACTAATCCAACTACTGCATTATCTAGGTTAAGGTCTAATCCTTCAGCTGGTCCTAGTAAAAGTTTATCTTGGCAATAATCATTTACAGGAAAGTTCCACCATATAAACATTTTTCTATTATATTTTTCATTGATCAAAGTTAAATCATCTACAGTTATAGTTGGTGGAACCACATCATTTCCTGTCCACATTACAATAATATTCTCATCTAACTCTCGTCCCATTATATCTGTATAACTTCCAATAGTAGGTAAACTATATTCCTGTGGAACCATTATTAAAGGATTACAATCACCCTTTTTCTCTATAAATTCTCTTTGAACTCTATTTAATAATTTAGATTGACCCATAGCATCCTTATTTGAGATATCATCAAAGAATACTGCAAAGGATCTTACTCCCATATCATACATAGATTCTAACTTTGCTATTAGTTTTTTATAATGTTCCTCACTGTTAAGATTTATACTTCCTCCTGGAGATATAGCAAATACAAAGTCAACCTCATTTTCAATAGAAGTATCTATTAACTCTTGCATTCTATTTAATTCACTTTCAGGATAAGGCTCATCCCATTTATCTCTGTGATAGGGATCATCCTTTGGAGCATATATATAAGTGTTCATTTTATTTTCACCATAAAATCTTATTTGATTTAATCTATCTTCATGGGACCAAGGTGCTCCGTAAAAACCTTCTATTCCTCCTCTTAACTCCATAGAAGGATAATCTCTTATTTCAACTTCAGGTAAATTAACATTTTCATTATCCTTTACTATAAGCTGTTCTAAGGTTTGAACCGCATAAAAGGTTCCTCTATTATCCTTTCCTGAAAGAACTATATCCTTCCTAGCTTCTTCATCCTTAATAACTAAAACATATCCTTCTTTTTCTAAAGTATCAGCAGATTCCACATTTAACTCTGTAAGTTTATTGCTAATTATATCTCCATCATCAATTTCTCCAATATAAATATTAGTTCCTTCATTTATTGGAATATTATTTTCCTCAAAGGAAATATTATAAAGCTTTAATAATTCCTTTAATTCTCTTACAGCATCCTCATCTGCCTTATCTGATCCTATAATATTTACATTACTATCCACTGTAAATCCATTTCCTACTTCATTAAATTCCTGTGGTAATGGATTTATACTAGTAACTCCTATTTTTAATTCATCATTTGCTTTTACTGATGTAACATTTGAAAATAATCCCGCTGAAAATACAGATGTCATAACTAAACTTAAAATAATTTTTTTATTTCTTCTAATCATCTAACTCACTCCCCTTAAACTGATATTATATATAACCCATATTTTTTAAAAATTTTCTTATCAAATTAACTCTAAGATTTTTTACATAATATGGTCTTAACTATAGTTTAAGACTCAAAATTCCAAATGTAAATATTTTACTTTTTACCTTTTACGATAATTTTTTCATATTAACTTATAATAATTAAAATAAAATCATTTTTCAAAAATTTTAGAAAAAATTCATCCTTTTATAATAATAAAATT
>NZ_WHJC01000089.1 GCF_009295725.1 Clostridium tarantellae | reverse complement strand
GTTTAGTTATTCATGATACAGATAATGAAGGAGCCACTGCACAAAATAACCATGATTATTTTAATAGAGTTTATGCAGGTGCTTCAGCACATTATTTTGTAGATTGGAATAAAGCTATTAAAACTATTCCTGAAAATGAAGTGGCTTGGCACGCAGGTTACACTGCTAATCATAAATTTTTAAGTATAGAAATGTGTGTACCTAAAAATAATAACCAAAGTGAATTTAATAAAATTTATGAAAATACTGTAGAATTAGCAGCTAATATTTGCAAAAGATATGGTTGGAGTACAAATGAAATATATAGTCATAGATATTGTTCTTATACTTGGCATGAAACAGACCATGAAGATCCTTATGATTTTCTTAAAAAGTTCGGTAAGTCTTGGAATGATTTACTTAATGATATTGAAAAAAGAATTAATGGACAAACTATTAATCCATCACCAACTGAAAATAAAATAAATGCTAATGCTACTATTAAAGTAAATAATAGTCTTAATGTGAGAGATTCAGCTTGGGGAAATATAATTGGAGAAGTATTTTCAAATGAAAGAGTAGAAGTATTAAATAGTAATGGTGATTGGTGTTATATAAAATATACTACCCATAATGGAACTAAAAAGGGTTATGTATATAGCAAATATGTTAACTTAGATAAAGTAAAAATAATAAAAACTGTTACTGCATCTTGTCTAAATGTTAGAGAGGTCGCATCCACTAATAGTAATATAATAGGACAAGTTTTCAAGGGTGAAAAAGTAGAAGTAAAATGGACAGTACCAGGTTGGCATTACATAATTTATAATACAAATCATGGAGAAAAAGAAGGGTATGTATATGCAAAATATTTAAAATAATTTTAAAGGTAGCTTAGTTTATTCTAGGCTACCTATGTTTTATTCAAAATATTTTTTAAGAAAATTTCTATATATAAATGTACTTATTCCTATAGAAATTAAAGTTATTCCAATAAACATAATAAATAATAATAGTATAAATAATTCCATTGTAATCACCTCTTAATAATGATTATGAACAAAACTAAAAAATTTTAGCCAAAATTAAATCTTTTATTCTATATTAAATAAAGAAAATACTTAATTTTTAAAAATAATATTATTTATTTTTTGTAATTACTTATAATTTTTTTATATAAACAAGCTATACTATAAAAAAAGCTTGATAAATTAATACTTTATAGCATATACTAAGTATGTAAAGTGGACTAAAAACACACTATTTTTCAAAAAAATAACATGTACAATTTAGCATTTTAAGCTCGTCTTAGAATAGCTTTAATATAGCATTATTACTTGATTAAACAAAATTTTACTAATTTAAATGTTAGTTCCATTAAAATAAGGATTGAAACTTATAACAACGTTGACCACCTTTGACTATTTCGTAATTTAAATGTTAGTTCCATTAAAATAAGGATTGAAACATTATTAATTCTTTGTCTAAAAATAAATTATCTTTGATTTAAATGTTAGTTCCATTAAAATAAGGATTGAAACAATGTAATGATGTACTTTGTAAAACCCGATGATAAAAAATTTAAATGTTAGTTCCATTAAAATAAGGATTGAAACTTCCTTATACATCTTTCTAATTGCTCTATTTGTTAATTTAAATGTTAGTTCCATTAAAATAAGGATTGAAACCTTGCATTTTTAACTCTTCCTCTCTCCATGTTCTGAATTTAAATGTTAGTTCCATTAAAATAAGGATTGAAACTGTTTTGCGTTGGATATGTTGTTTGTTACGGAGTAATTTAAATGTTAGTTCCATTAAAATAAGGATTTTTAGTGAATAGCTATTGCAGTAAATTTATTTACTTTAATAGTTATTTTTTTATTTTGAAATATTTTTTAAAAGTGATATGTCTATATATAATATTATTACTAAAAGCTAATTTTAATAAATTCAAATATGTAAATTATTCTTATAAAAATATCTGTAATAAATAAAAAGGAGATTTAAATCTCCTTTTATCCTTATTATAATGGAATCTTAAAAATTTATATAGATATCACAATTCAATACTTATTCTAATGTATGATTATAATGTTATTTTTTATATTAACATTATAGACAATTATATGTTAAAATATAACTAATTATGAAAAAATTAAAAATAATTTAAAAAATAATTAAATAGATATCACTAAAGAATAAAACTTTATTTTAATAGACATAATATTTATGAGAATAAAACAGGAGGTGAGTCAATGGAAGCAATAAAACAAATAGGGGAATTAATTTTTAAAAATATAGATTCTGAAGATAAGTATTTAGATATATTTACAGAAGATTTTTCTAAAAGTAATAAATACAATAAAATTCTTGAAATAGAATTAAGTCTTAAAGATAATTCTATGATATTTAATCAAATAAATCTTAGAGAATATGATTTAGATTTAAAGTTTAAATACTTGTATAGATCTGGTTCTAGTAATGGTACAGATATAACCCCTACATCTAAAATAACTGAAGTACAAAAAACTTTTTTTAAAAAAATAATTCCAGCAATAAATGAGGGTATTAATTTTTATAATGAAATTTTAAATAATGATAATAAAACATTATTAAAAGAGGAAAAAAAACTCCTTTCATTAGCTTCACAAATATTAGAAGAGAAAAAAGAATTTATTTATAAAGAAATAGAGAATATCTTTTTAAGTATTCCTAAAAAAGAAAGATTTTGTATTTTAACACTTGTTATTGAAATAAATGGTGAAAAGAAATATATTGGAGATTTTGAAATATTTAAAGAAAGAATGAGAGCAATTCCAATAAAAAAATTCTATTATAGCAAGACTGAAAATAAAGAAGTAGTAGGAGAAAATAAAAAATGTTGTTTATGTAATTCTTTAAGTGAAAAAGTTTATGGGTTAGCAAGTCCACTTGCTTTTTATACAATTGATAAGCCAGGATATATTTCAGGTAATTTTGATTATGAAAAATCATGGAGAAATTTTCCTATATGTAAACAATGTGCTATAGAATTAGAACTTGGAAAAATTTATTTGGATGAAAATTTGCAATTTTCTTTTTATGATAGAAAATTTTATTTAATTCCTAAATTACTGTATAAGAATCAACTAGAGCAAATATTAAAAAAATACAAAAATGCTTTTAGGACTGATGAAGTAAAAAAAATTAAAAGTATTGAAAGTCCAGAAGAAAAAATTTTAAAAATACTTTCTAAAGAAAATAATTATGTAACTTTTGATTTGATGTTTATAGAGAAAAATAATGCTGCTTTAAATATATTAGTCAATATTGAAGATGTATATCCATCAACATTTAAAAAACTTTATGAACAATGGGCTGAGATTAAAGATATGAAATTTTTTGAAGGAATAAAAGAAATAAATTATCTTGCTAATTTTAATTATTTAAATATTCTTTTTAAATATTATAAAAAAATTAAAAAAGATAATAAAAAAAGAGAAAATGATAAAGATTTTTCATACATCATTGACAAACTTACAGGTAATGGAAAAATAGATTATAATTTTCTTATAAAATTTATTAATGAACAACTAGTATACTCTTTTAATAATGAAGAAAAAAATAAATCTAAGGATAAAAAAGAAAAAGTTAAAATAGAAATAGATAGTTATAGAATAGCAACTTTTAGAGCATATACTTTTATTTATTATTTATATAAATTAAATAAATTTAAAAACAGAGGAAAGGAAGGTGTAAAAGACATAATGAGAGAAGAATGGCATATTAAAGATTTTTCAAATAAGCAAAATGCTTTTAATGATTTTTTTGAATTAAATAAAGCATTCTTTAATACGGAATCTAAAAAGGCTGTATTTTTAGTTGGATATTTAACAAAAAAACTATTAAATATCCAATTTAAAAATGAAAACGGAAGAAAACCTTTTTTAAGTAATTTAAATGATTTAAAAATTAATAAAAGAGATTTATTAAGGTTAATACCAAAAATCCAAGGAAAACTTCAAGAATATAAAAAAGAGTATTACAATGAAGAATTACAAATAATATCAGAATATATAATAATTAGCAACAATCTAGAGAATTTATCTAATTTAGATATTCCATTATATTTTTCCATGGGAATGAATATGGAAAAAAAATTTAAATTAAGTATTCATAAGGAAGAAGATGATAATTTAGAGGAGGAAATAAAAAATGATTAAAAATAGAAGCGAATTAATTTTTTTAAATGACATAGTAGATAATAATCCTAATGGAGATCCTTTGGACTCTAATAAGCCTAGAATTGACGAGGAAACTGGTATAAATCTTGTAACAGATGTAAGACTTAAAAGAACAATTAGAGATTATTTACATGATTATAAAGGTCAAGAAATTTTTGTGAGAGAAATAAGAGATAAAGATAATAAAGTACAAGATGGAAAAACAAGAGCTAAAGATTTTGGTGATTTAAAAGAAGAAATTGTAAATAAGGTTTTAAAAGATTGTATTGATGTTAGGTTATTTGGTGCTACTATACCTTTAGATAAAGATTCTGCTACTTTTACAGGTCCTGTTCAATTTAATATGGGAAAATCTCTTCATAAAGTATCTTTAAAACGAATAAAAGGAACAGGAGCATTTGCTTCAGGAGCTGGAAAAGATAACAAAACCTTTAGAGAGGAATATATATTACCGTATAGCTTAATTGGCTTTTATGGAATAATAAATGAACATGCAGCAGAAAAGACTAACTTATCTAAAAAAGACATTGATTTATTATTAGAGGCTATGTGGAATGGTACTAAAAATCTTATTTCAAGAAGTAAGATTGGTCAGCTTCCAAGAATGTTAATTAAAATAAATTATAAAGAAGATAATTATCATATTGGGGGATTGTTAAACAAAATTAAATTAGTTTCAACTGTTGAAGATGAATCAATAAGAAGTACTGATGATTATAAAATAGATTTAACTTTATTTAAAGAGGTAATTTTAAAAAATAAAGATAAAATAGAAAATATTGAATATATCATAAGTGAAGATATAAAATTTGTTGCTGATAGTAAAGATAGTAAAGATAGTAAAGATAATAAAGATAGTAAAGATAATAAAGATAGTAAAGATAGTAAAGATAGTAAAGATAATAAAGATAGTAAAGATAGTAAAGATAATAAAGATAGTAAAGATAATAAAGATAGTAAAGATAATAAAGATAGTAAAGATAATAAAGATAGTAAAGATAATAAAGATAGTAAAGATAGTGAATTTAAAGAAATACTAAAAGGCCTTACTTTAAACCCAATAAAAATTAATAATAAAAAGGATAAATAAATATGAAATGTTTAGTATTTGATATATGCGGAGAATATGGTCACTTTAGAAAATTCTATACTACATCTTCACCTTTAACATTTTCAATTCCTCCTAGAACAACACTAAGTGGTCTTATATCTGCTATTATTGGTTTGGATAAAGATGACTATTTAAAATATTTTTCAAAAGATAATGCTAATATAGCTATACAAATTAACAGCCCAATTAATAAAACAAGGCTTTCATATAATTTGATTAATACTAAGACTGCTAAAATGTATAGTAAAATATCTGATAGGACTCAAGTTACTTTTGAACTACTAAAAAATCCTAATTTTAGAATTTATTTTAACCATAAAGATAAAGAAATATACAAAAAACTTAAAAATTTCTTGGAAAATAAAAAAAATTATTATACTTTGTCTATGGGATTAAGTGAATTTATAGCAGAATTTAATTATATAGGTGAACTAGATTTCGAATATATAACTAATTTGAATGAGTTTAATTATATAAATACAGCAATTCCTTTTGACGAATCATTAGAAATTGATATTGAAAATGATAAAGAGTATTTTAAAGATACTATGCCAAATGAAATGAATGAAGAAAGAGTTGTTTTAGATTATAAAAAAATATTATTTGAAAGAAATGGATTTTCAATAAAATGTAAGTGTAATTATTATAAAGGAAGTGGTGAGGAAAAAATTGTATTCTTATAAGTTAAAATCACATGAAAATACACTTCTTATTGATCATTTAAAATTTGTTGGTGATAGAGCTTCAGATTTAATTTCTGAAAAAAATTTATTGTTTAAATTTGAAAAAAATTTATTAATTAAATTAGCTAGGGTTATGGGTTATACCCATGACCTTGGTAAAAGCACAACATATTTTCAACAATATCTAGATGAAATGATTAAAAATAATAAAAGTAAAGTTGATTTGCAATTAAAAAGTCATGCTAATATATCGGCATTAATTTTTTATTATAATTTCAAAAAGGTAAATAAAGAATTAGCTATAATAGGTTATATTGCAATAAAACATCATCATGGAAATCTAAAAAACTTTTCAGATGAAGCTGATATAACTTCCTTAGATATTAAACAAGAGCAAAAGCTAATAACTTCTCAATTTAAAAGTCTAAATAAAGAGATAAAAATTATATGTTCTGAATTTGATTTAAACCTTCCAACTCTTAATGAAATTTTAGAATTAATTGAAGATGTTTATGAAGAGATTGATTGTTATAATGATGAACTTGAAGATAATAAAAATTGTGAAACATATATTTTATTTAAATTTATTTTTTCTTTACTTATATATGCTGATAAAGAACATGCTATATTTAAGTATAAAAATGAAATAGAGTATAATATTCCTGTAAATTTAATTGATGAATATAAACTAAAAAAATTTAAAAATTCAAGCAAAGAAGATATTAGAAATATAGTATATGATGATGTGATTGATAGTATAAAAAGCACAGATGAAAGAATAATGTCTATAACACTACCAACTGGAACTGGAAAAACCCTAGCTTCTATGTCAGTAGCTTTAAATTTAAAAGAAAAATTAAACAATAAAATGAAGATTATTTATTGCTTACCTTTTACTTCAGTAATAGATCAAAATTTTGATGATTACAGCAATGCTATTGAGAAGGTGACAAACAAAAAAGCAACTTCTGAACAATTGTTAAAGCACCATTATTTATCTTCATACAATTATATTAAAAGTGATTTTTATTTTGAAGGAGATGAAGGTAGATTTCTAACTCAAAATTGGAATTCGCAAATTGTAGTAACTACATTTATTCAATTTTTTAATACCGTATTTTCTAATAATAATAGCGAGTTAATTAAGTTTAATACATTGGCTAATTCAATTGTTTTATTAGATGAAGTTCAAGCTATTCCTTATAAATATTGGGATATAATAAATAATTTATTCACAGAAATATCTAATAAATTAAATATGTATTTTGTTTTTATTACGGCTACTCAACCATTGATTTTTGATAAAAGTGATATTAAAGAATTAGCAAAAAAATCTTATTCATATTTTAAACAATATAAAAGAACTAAACTTATAGTTAATGAAGAACCAATGGAAAAAGAAGAATTTTTTAATTTTTCTAGAAATATTATTGAAAAAAATCCCAATAAAAATATTTTAATAATTGTAAATACAATAAAATTATCTCAAGAATTGTTTGAAGAATTAAATAAATCAAATTATGATCGAGAAATGATTTATTTATCTACTAGTATTATTCCTAAAAAGAGAAAAGCTAGAATTAATTATATAAATAAAAATAAAAAAAAGAAAATTATTATTAGTACTCAAATGGTAGAAGCTGGTGTTGATATAGATATGGATATCGTTATAAGAGATTTAGCACCATTGGATTCAATAAATCAGAGTGCTGGTAGAGCTAATAGAGAAAATAGAGGCGAATATTTAGGAGAAGTATATCTTGTAAAAATTCAACAAAATAAAAAAAACTTAGCAAGCTTTGTATATAAAGATATTGTTCTATTGCCTGCAACAGAAAAAGTTTTAAAGGGAAAGAAGATTATTCTTGAAGAAGATTATAAAAATATTAGCGATAGTTATTTTAATGAATTAAAGTTAAATTCTAGTAAAAACATTTCTAAACAATTAAATGATGGTATTAAAACCTTACAATTTGATTATGTTGCTAACTCCTTTAAACTTATAGAAGAACAAGAGAAATTTTCTTTATTTATAGAATTAGATGAAGAAGCTAAAGAAGTTTGGAAAAAATATAATGAGTTTAAAAATATTAAAGATAGAAATATACGAAAAAATAAAATGGACTCTATAAAATCTAAGTTTTATGATTATGTTATATCTGTATTTAAAAATAAATGTAAGGAAAATATTACGGATTCTATTGTTTATATAAGTATTAATGAGCTAAAAAATACTTATGATGAAAATTTTGGATATAAAGTTATTGAAAGTACTAGCATTATATTATAGCTTAAATATAAGGAGATTTTATGAAATTAGAAATATGCACAGTAAAATTTACAGATCTTAAATTAACTCCAAGATATGCTGAAAAGCTAAGAGGATATATTGGAAATAAATATAAAGAAATAGATTTATTACACAATCATAATCAAAATAAACTTATATACAGGTATCCCTTGGTTCAATATAAAATTATAAATTCTAAGCCAATAATAATGGGAATTAATGATGGAATTAATATAGTATCAAAAATAGGATTAAAAGATGATGAGTTAATACTTGATGGAATAAATTATGAAACTTTTCAAAAAGAAATAAATAAATCAAATTTTAATTTTGGATGCACAGAAGATTATTTAGAATATGAATTTAAAACAGCTTGGATAGCATTAAATCAAAAAAATATTAGCCAATACAATAAAGGAAGTAAAATACAAAAAGAAGAAATATTAAAGAAAATTTTAATAGGTAATCTAATAGCTATTTCTAAAGGATTGAAATATAATGTAACTGAAGAAATACATGCTTGGATTGATTTAAAAGAAAAAGATGTTAATTTTAAAGGCATTAAACATACAGCATTTATAGGAAAATTTAAAGTTAATTTTAACATACCAGATTATTTAGGTATAGGTAAATCAGTATCTAGAGGATTTGGAACTATAAAAAAAATATAATAGATTTGAGAACCAGTTTTCAATTTTTTTTGGAAATTAGTTCTCAATTTAAAACCAATATTTTATTGATATTCCTTATAATTTTTTTATGTAAACAAGCTATCACATAAAAAAAGCTTGATAAATCAATGATTCATAGGATATACTAAGTATGTAAGAGGGACAAAAAACATACTATTTTTCAAGAAAATAACATGTACAATTTAGTATCTTAAGCTCGTCTTATAATATTGTCAAAGTAGCTTTATTACTAAGTCTATTTAAATTTTAGTATTTAAATGTTACTTCCATTAGAATAAGGATTGAAACGCAATTATAGCCCAATACGCTGTATCACTAGATACAATTTAAATGTTACTTCCATTAGAATAAGGATTGAAACTATCATCATCATTTTGAATTAATAAAATATTATCCATTTAAATGTTACTTCCATTAGAATAAGGATTGAAACGGATCACCATAAACTCTAGTTTGAATATGTCTAAATAATTTAAATGTTACTTCCATTAGAATAAGGATTGAAACAACTCATCTAGTGAAATAGCAAATTGTTTATCTTTTGATTTAAATGTTACTTCCATTAGAATAAGGATTGAAACTATAATTAATTTTATATATGTATGTAAGAAAAATAATGATTTAAATGTTACTTCCATTAGAATAAGGATTGAAACTTAAATAATACTGGACTACTTTTATTGATATATAAAGATTTAAATGTTACTTCCATTAGAATAAGGATTGAAACATATTAAGCCAACAAGAGGGAATAGTAGGGAATAATTTAAATGTTACTTCCATTAGAATAAGGATTGAAACCTTAGAAAAGTAAATACTTCTTTTTCAGCGTTAGGAAATTTAAATGTTACTTCCATTAGAATAAGGATTGAAACTTGAAAAACTCTTCCCTAAGCATTAATTCAAATTTATTTAAATGTTACTTCCATTAGAATAAGAATTGAAACTAGTAATTCAATAAATTATCAAGTATTACTACTTCATATTTAAAGTTTCCTAACTAGGATTTTTTAAGTATTATTAATAATTGATTTAATTTTTATTTGCATAAATTCAAAGTAATTCTTTAGTATTATTTTTACATCTGTATTTTAATATATCTTTTAAAAGTTTATTAACAAATATTTTAAATAATTTTTAATGTCATTTAGGGTACACCTTTTTTTACGCTTTATATTTTATAAAACATAAAATCATTAAGTAATACTAATAATTACCAAATAATGCTAGATAATACTAAGTAATTCTTAGTATTATAATTATTCTTATCAAAGTAATTCTTAGAAATACTTTGTATTATTTATAAAGAAAAGACTAGAAAACAAATAATTTCTAGTCTTTTTTTATTTTATTCCATATTTCCATATATGTCTTCTACTGAACTATCTAAATCTTTATTCTTTAATTCATTTACTTTTTTATCTAATTCTTTATCCATTGAATCATTATAATTTGTATTAGCTTCTTTCATAATCTCTTTAACAATTTCTTTTAAATCATTAATATTTATTCCATTACTTTTATTACTATCTATTGCAAGAATTATTCTTTCAAGAGCAGCACTTCTTGAACTTAATTTATTTTCTTTTTGATAATTTTCTATCTTATCAATTATATCTTCTTCTAAGTTAAAGCTTACTGTTTTTTTCATATGTTAAAACCTCCTATTTAAAAACCCTAGTTGCTAATAAATATAAACCTTTTGCAGTAGTCATTTGTGGTTCATCAACAACTTTAAATGTTTTATCGAAATTCATATTTAAGGCAGTTCCTCCAGCAACATAAACATCCATTTCGTTTAGATTAATCCAATTATCTTCTATATCTTGGCTTATTCTTTCAGCTAAATTATCATATGCTATCTTTTTTAAAGTATCATAATCTTTAGAACTATCTATTTCATGTAAATCTTTCATTATTCCTTTATCTTCTAGCTGTTTTTGTACAAAAACTAAAGCATCTCTATTTCCTAATTCTATTGTTTTAGAACGCTTATCATTAAATTTAAGCCCAATGTCAAAATATGATAATTCTGTAGTTCTAAAACCTACTGTAACCATAGCTTGTGGCTTATCATTTTTATTTTTATCTTTAACTTCCCATAAAAGAGCAGCATCCCCTTCTCTAAATATCTTTACATCTAATATATTAATATTTTTATAACCACCCTGTATTTTATCTTTTATTTTAATAGTTTTATCTTTATACTTTTCAATTACTTCATTTAATATAACTTTTTTAAAAAGTTTATTTGGAACTCCTATCATTAACTTTACATCATCTTCAATTGCAACTTCATTAAGAGCAGCACACATAAGTTTTTCAACTGTAACTGATGTTTTACTATCTCTACTATTTCTAGTTGGAGTATAACCTTCTTTTTCAGCTAACATTCCAGCAAAATAATTTTCTCCATTAACTTCAACATAAATTGGATTTTCATATAAACTAAAATCTAATTCTCTACCAATGCCAACAACACTTTTGAAACAACATTGTTTTACCATTTCTCCTACTTTAGAATATGCTTTTACATATCCTCTACCAATATCTAATCCTATATTTTGTATCATAATATTCACTCCTTAAATTAAGATTTTATTTAAATTCTATTGATTTTCTATTTAACAATTTGATTATAACATGTATCTTTATACCATTCAATAATTTTCTATTAAGTATTCAATGATTTTCTATTGAATACAATTTAAAAACTTTTATCATAATAATATATTATTTGAAATCCATTTACTTTCTAATATTTTTCCAATAATTTATTTTCTAATTATTCAACACTTTTTTATTATTGAATTTCTATTGAAGTTCTATTTATTATATATTATACTAAATATATGGTTTTTATTTGATATTTAATAATTTATTTTAAATTAAAGAATTATATGGAAAGTGTTTTTATAAAAGTTTCTATAAAGAACATTAGGTATCTCTACTTTATAAAAATAAAATTAAATTCACAAAAATTACTTGTCGGTATTGAAAACAACGCAATAGAATAGTATAATTTAGATAAAATAAAACAGGATAAAACAAAAAACTCCATTATTAGAAGGTCAGTCGGTCAAAACTAATTCTAATAATGGAGTTGAAAGAAGCCCTCTATAGCTTCATACTTATATAATTTATATTAATTATAATTTTTATATTTAATTAAGTCAATAGTTAAATTATGTATTTTATTATATAGACT